>NZ_JBUYEN020000035.1:0-85514 GCF_055229415.2 Bradyrhizobium sp. Leo114
GGAGATACGGTCCCATTGCGTGTCGTTTAGAACGAGCCGATCCAGAACCCCCAAGGCTTCCTCCTAAAAGAAAGCCTTGAATCACGTTCCGTCTGATTTGAGAATCCCAAGAGTCCACACAGCCTAGAGCGTGATGATTTTTCTTCGAATCATCATCTCGCTCTATCTTTTTGTTTGAGCATGATCTCCGCGCAAACGCTTCGCGTTTGTCGCGAGGGAAAACCGGTACCCACTTTTCCGGATCATGCTCTAAAGCCGGGCAGATCGGTTACGGTGAAGGATTGAGCGCGAGCAGCGGCGGGTCTGCACTCGCCGCAGTTGTCCGCTTCAACGTTCCCCCGTGAAGGAGCTTGCCATCCGGCGCCGCAACCTCGATCAGTTCTGCCGCAAGGAAAGCGTGTTGATCGGGTTTGAATTGGAAACTGTGGTTGCCGCTTCCAAGATCGGCGTTTTCGAGATCCTGTCGATAGCGGTCGGCCAGAACGCTACCGACCAGCCTGCCGTCAAAATAGAGTTCCACGCGAAGCGGGATTTCGGGATAGTCGACGCACTGAGCCCAGCCAGCAATGGTGTGAGGCTTTATATGATCGACGTAACCTCGCAGCGTGCCACCCTTCAAGATATCCTGGACGCCGTCTTCGATCGCGGCGAGATCCTGCCGGCACAGATCACGTGATAGCGCGAGGCTGAACTGATCCGTGTCAAGCGCCCGAGAGAGCAGTTCCTTTCGGTGAGCCTTCATCTCCAACAGCGCCGTCACATTCTTCAGTCTGACATAGGCGCCAACGACCTGCTGGATTCCCTGGTTCATCGCCTTGCGAAATCCCTTAAAAATCGTTGGGGAAATATGCCTTGGCTGCCAGGCTGGGTAAAGGTTGTCCTGACAGCCACAGCGCATTCGCAGGGCAGCGATGTGACCGTGGTGGCGATGGAACCCATTGATCTCGGATACCTGCGTTAAGGGAGGTTTGTCGTGACGCCGCAATATCTCTCCAAAGTCTATCGAGACTACATCACCTGCTTGAACGCGCAGGACTGGACGAATTTGGGACGGTTCGTCAACGATGACGTACGCCACAATGGCCGGCAGATTGGATTGTCAGGCTATCGCCAGATGCTCGAAAATGACTTTCAGCAGATCCCGGACCTCTCGTTCAATATCCAGCTCTTGATCGCGGAGCCGCCTTACGTGTCGAGCCGCCTGCTCTTCGACTGCACGCCGAAAGGAGAATTTCTCGGGCTCAAGATCGACGGGAAACGAGTTTCGTTCGCCGAGAACGTTATTTACGAATTTCGGGAAGGTAAGATCGTCGAGGTTTGGTCGGTCATAGACAAGCCGGCCATCGAAGCCCAGTTGCGACGCTCGCAATGACGCCCATCACTACCGTCGCTTGTGATGTGCTCCGCCGCAACCGCTTGCTCGCGCCGCAACGCCTCCCTGTGGTTATGGGTACCTGCTTTCGCAGGACGACGGGAGAGGTTGGGCGTCCGCCAGCGCTTCGCGTAACTGTCGCTTGATCACCTTGCCGTTGGCATTGCGCGGCAACGGGTCGCGCGTGATCGCCATTGTTTCCGGCACCTTGTAGTCGGACAACCGCTCGGCGCACCAGGCGCGCAAAACTTCTGCGCCAACCTCGTCGCGGGTCACCACCACCGCATGGACGCGCTCGCCCAGCACCGGACAGGGCTTGGCGATGATCGCGCTCTCCACGACTGCGGGATGGCCTGCCAGCACCGACTCGACTTCGGCGGAATAGATCTTCAGGCCGCCGCGGTTGATCATGTCCTTGGCGCGATCGAGCACGCGGACAAAATCGCGCTCGTCGATTGAGCCGAGATCGCCGGAGTGCCAGAAGCCGGCGGTGAAGCTCTCAGTGGTCGCCTGCGGATTGTTCCAGTAGCCTTTGATGACCGAGCCGCTGCGGATCCAGATCTCGCCGATCTCGCCGCGCGGCAGCTCGCGGTGATTGCCGTCCATCACGATGATCTCCGCGCCGGGGCACGGCAGGCCGACGCTGTCGATATGCGCAGCCGTCAATTCGCCCGGCATCAGGGTCGAGGGCGATGTGGTCTCGGTGGCGCCGTAGCAGTTCGCGAGCTTCAGTCCGGGCAATTTCGCGTCCAATCGCTCGATCGTCGCAACCGGCATCGGGGCGCCGCCGAAGCCGCCGATGCGCCAGCTCGAGAGATCGTAACTGTCGAAATAGGGCTGCAGCAGGCAGAGATTGTACATCGCCGGCACCATCACGGTGTAGGTGACGCGCTCGCGGGAGGCGACCTTCAGATATTCCGCCGCCTTGAACTCGGGCATGATGATCAGCGCGCCGCCGCAGCAAGCCATGGTCGTGATATTGGCGACCGCGCCGGTGACATGCGCCAGCGGCACGGCCGCGATCGAACGATCCGCCGCTGTGAGTTTCAGGGTGGACACGAACACCATCGAGGAATGGATGACGTTGCAATGCGCGAGCATCGCGCCTTTCGGCCGTCCCGTGGTGCCTGATGTGTAGAGGATCATCGCGATATCCTCTTCGCCGACCATTGCGGGCGCTTCGGATGGCGCATTGTCCAGCAGCGCCGCGAATTGCGAGGTGCTGTCATCGCTGACCGAAATCCGATGCTCCAGCGCGGGGACATCGGCCGCGTCCGGCACACGCGCGGCAAGCGTCGCCTCGTGGATCAGGAGCCTGGCGCCGCAGTCGCCCAGGACATAGGCGATCTCCGGCTTCTGCTGCCGGGTCGAGAGCAGCACGGTCACCAGGCCCGCATGCGCGGCGGCGAACATCGTCAGCACGAATTCGATGCGATTGCCGAGCAGCACCGCGACACGATCGCCGGCGCGCAGGCCGAGCTTCTGCAATCCGGCGGCGACCTGCGCCGATTGCTGCACGACCTCGCGCCAGCTCATCCGCCTGTCGCCGCAGATCAGCGCCTCGCCGTCAGGGTTTCTTGCGGCGGCGTCCGATATCATTGCCCAGATGCTGTTCGGCCGCGCGCAAAACACCGGCACGACGCGGTCGCCGAAACGCGCTTCAAGCCGCATGTCCGGAATCGAATGGCCTGACCAGTCCATCTGGCTAGCTCTTTTTCATGTCGTAGACATGCTCGGGCCCGGGGAATTTGCGCGTGCGGACGTCGGCGGCATAGCCTTCGATGGCCGCTTCGATCGAGGGCCCGAGATTGCCGTAGCGGCGGACGAATTTCGGGGTGCGCGGCGACAGTCCGAGCATGTCCTCGAGCACCAGCACCTGGCCGTCGCAGGCGGCGCTTGCGCCGATGCCGATGGTGGGAATGGCGATCTCTTGCGTGATCTTGCGCGCGAGCGGCTCGGCCACGGCCTCGATCACGACCGAGAAGGCGCCGGCTTCCGCGATCGCCTTGGCGTCGTTCTCGATCGGCGCCCAGCCCCTCTCGTCGCGCCCCTGCGCGCGGAACGAGCCGAGCGTGTTGATCGATTGCGGCGTCAGCCCGATATGGCCCATCACGGGAATGCCGCGCTCGGCCAGGAACGCCACGGTCTCGGCCATGCGAGCGCCGCCTTCGAGCTTCACCGCGCCGCACTCGGTCTCCTTCAAGATCCGCACCGCGGAATGAAACGCCTGCTCCTTTGACGCCTCATAGGAGCCGAACGGCATGTCCACTACGACAAGCGCGCGCTCGGAGCCGCGCATCACAGCGCGCCCCTGCAGGATCATCATCTCCAGCGTGACGGGCACAGTAGTCTCGAGCCCATGCATGACGTTGCCGAGAGAATCGCCGACCAGGATGACGTCGCAGTAGCGGTCGACCAGCGCCGCGGTATGCGCGTGATACGACGTCAGCATCACAATCGGCTCGCCGTTCTTGCGGGCACGGATATCGGGTGCGGTCTTGCGCTTGATGGCTGATTGTACGGACATTGTTAAGCTCCAACGACGGGAACGCCAATCACGACCGGATGGAACGCGAAGGCCAGTGCGACATAGGCAATGACGCCGACTGCGACCGCGATCGCATCATTGCCGGCACCGCCGACCGGAATCGGCGGGCCGCCGGCGTCAGTGCGATGTTTCAGCGAGATGCGGTCAAATACTGCCCAGGCCAGGAACGAGCCGAACAGGATGATCGAGCCGAGATCGCCATTGGCGAGCAGATGCGCCGCCGCCCATAATTTGATGCCGGCGAGCATCGGATGTTTCAGCGTCGTGTAGATGCGGCCGCGGATGTAGGAGGCCACCACCAGGATCACGGCGGGCAGCATCAGCGCGATGGTGATGTGCTTCAGGAATGTCGGCGGATACCAGACGTCAATCCAACCCGTCGCGCGATAACGGGCAAATCCCCAGATGATCAGCGCGAGCCCGACCGCAGAGACCACCGAATAGGCGATCTTGTAGCCGCCCTCGCCCATTGCATCGATGCAGCGCGCGCGCAAGCCGCGCTGGGTCGTGAGCGTGTGGACGGCGAAGAACAGGATCAGTCCCAGGATCATCACCAGCAGTCCCACGATGTCCCTCCCTCGGCGTGGTGCGGTTATTGAGCCTCGCGTATCATTTTAGCCGCATGGAGTGCAATGCGCCAAAATGGGCGAGCCCTTGGCATCGACCCTCCGCGCGTCATAGGCGGGCTTGACCCGCGTATCCATCTTCCGCGCAGCGGACAATAATGATTCTCTTGAGGGATGGATTGCCGGGTCAAGCCCGGCAATGACGACGGTCAGGGGCTTACGGCTTCTCCGCCTGCTTGCCCAATTCGCGGTTGTCGACATAGCGGATCGCGATCGGGCGGCCGGCGAGCGCGCCGCCGAGGCCGCTAGTGAATTTGAGCGGCAGGCAGCCTTTCAGCGAGGCGTCGATCGCGTTCAGGTAGGTGGTGCGGGTATCCGCGGGAACGCCTGAGGTGGCGAACGTCATGCGCGGCGCTCCGATCATCTCGCCGGATCGCTTGAAGCTGAAACGGACCGACATCTGCATGCCCTCACGCCCGTCGTCGGCCGGCGGCGGCGTCCAACAGGAGCGCAGCGCCTGGAAGAGATCGCCGATGGTATCGAGATCGTGATCAGGCTTCTTGTATTTGGCCGCCTGATCCTGCGGCGGCACCGTCATGATCGTGAGCTGCAGGTTCTCGCCATAGGGGTAGTTCATCTCGGGGATGCACGGCCAAGTGCTAAACACGCCGCAATAGGACGGCGTGCAGGGTCCTTCCTCGAGCACGCTGCAGGGCGTATGCGCGAACGGCACGGGGTTGATCTGGTGCCGAAGCCGCTCGGCGGCATGGCCCGCGGAAATTCCGAAGACGACGAGGGCGATGCAGATCACGACGCGTCGCAGCATGAGAGAAGCCCTTTGGATGCCGCCTCGATGAAAATGAGGGGCGCGAGGGACGTCATCAAGCTCGCACGCGTTCACTTCCTTGCGTGCGCGGCATGGAGGTTCCGCCCGTACCGCTGTCATCGCCCGACTTGATCGGGCGATCCAGTATTCCAGAGACGATCGTGCTTCACGGAGAGGCCACGGCGTACTGGGTCCCCCGCCTTCGCGGGGGACGACGGCCGGTGCGACGCCGCCCCTACCCCTTCCGCTTGACGTCCTTGACGTTGGAGAAGGTGATACCCTCGGCGCGCTCCTGGGTGTAGCCGAGATAGAATTCGTTCCTGGCCATGAACACGGGATCGCCGTCGACATCGTCGGCGATGGCGGAATTGTTGGCGGCGACGAAGGTGTCCAGCTTCTTGCGGTCGTCGGAGGAGATCCAGCGCGCGAGCTGGAATTCGGACACTTCGAATTCCACGGGCAGCGAGTATTCGGCATCCAGCCGTGCCTTCAGCACGTCGAGCTGCAGCGGACCGACCACGCCGACCAGGGCCGGAGCGCCGTCGCGCGGGCGGAACACCTGCACGACGCCCTCCTCGGACATCTGCTGCAAGGCTTCCTTCAATTTCTTCGCCTTCATCGCGTCCGTCAGCCGCACGCGGCGGACGATTTCCGGCGCGAAGCTCGGCACGCCGACGAAGGTCAATTCCTCGCCTTCGGTGAGCGTATCGCCGATCCGCAGCGTGCCGTGATTGGGAATGCCGACGACGTCGCCGGCGAAAGCTTCGTCCGCCACCGAACGGTCCTGGGCGAAGAAGAATTGCGGGCTCGACAGGCTCATGTTCTTGCCGGTGCGCACCAGCTTGGCCTTCATGCCGCGGCTGAGCTTGCCCGAACAGAGCCGCGCGAACGCGATGCGGTCGCGGTGGTTCGGATCCATGTTGGCCTGGATCTTGAACACGAAGGCGCTCATGCGCGGCTCCGATGCCTCGACCTTGCGCAGGTCGGAATCCTGCGCGCGCGGCGCCGGCGCGAACTGACCGAGACCTTCCAGGAGGTCGCCGACGCCGAAATTGCGCAGCGCGCTGCCGAAATAGACCGGCGTCAGATGGCCCTCGCGGAACGCGTCGAGCTCGAACGGCTTGCAGGCTTCCGACACCAGCGCGAGCTCGTCCTTGATCTCGGCGACGTCGAGGTTGGGATTGCGGCTGGCGAGATCGGCGATGTCGATCTGCTCGGCCTGCCCGGTCTTGGCGCCGCCGCCCTCGAGCAGGCGCACGCCGCCGTTCCTGACGTCATAGGTGCCCATGAAATCGCGGCCGCGACCGACCGGCCAGGTCATCGGCGTGGTGTCAAGCGCCAGCGTCTTTTCGATCTCGTCCAGGAGGTCGAAAGTGTCGCGGCTCTCGCGGTCCATCTTGTTGATGAAGGTGATGATCGGGATGTCGCGCAGGCGGCACACTTCGAACAGTTTTCGCGTGCGGGCTTCGATACCCTTGGCGGCGTCGATCACCATCACCGCCGAGTCGACTGCGGTCAGCGTCCGATAGGTGTCTTCCGAAAAGTCCTCATGGCCCGGCGTGTCCAGGAGGTTGAACACGTGGTCCTGGAACTCGAAGGTCATCACCGAGGTGACCACCGAGATGCCGCGCTCGCGCTCGATCTTCATCCAGTCGGAACGCGTGTTCCGCCGTTCGCCCTTGGCCTTGACCTGGCCGGCGAGATTGATGGCGCCGCCGAACAAGAGGAGCTTTTCGGTCAGCGTGGTCTTGCCGGCGTCCGGGTGCGAGATGATCGCAAACGTGCGCCGCCGCGCCACTTCATCGGCAAGCGGGGAACGAGACGGCGATTCGGCTGTCAGGGCAAGGTCGGACATGGCGGGAGCGTTTGGCAGGGAAACCAGTGTCAATCAAGCCTATATGGTGATTGCGGAGCGCCAAAGCCAGCCCCATATTCGCGCACAGGAAGGACGACCTTCCTGTTCGCGATAATAGCCGCGGGGACGACCCTGCCTTATCAAGGAGGGTCGTCATGGCCTGGACTATCTTGCTCATCGCCGGTCTGATGGAGATCGGTTGGGCGATCGGGCTCAAATATACCGAAGGTTTCACAAGGCTCGTTCCATCGGCGCTGACGCTTTTGAGCATGGTCGGCAGCATCGTCCTGCTCGGGCTCGCGCTGAAGACACTGCCGATCGGAACCGCCTATGCGGTGTGGACCGGCATCGGCGCGGTCGGAACGGCGATGCTCGGCATCGTCCTGTTCGGCGAACCGGCCACCGCGCTTCGGCTGTCGAGCATCGGGCTGATCGTGGCCGGCATTGTCGGCCTCAAGCTTGTGACCTGATCAGCGCAGCGCCAACACCACCCAATAGGTAACGGCCGCAACCGCCGCCGCGGCCGGGATAGTGATGACCCAGGCATAGACGATCGAGCTTGCGACATTCCAGCGCACCGCCGACATCCGGCGCGCCGCACCGACGCCGACGATGGCGCCGGTGATGGTGTGGGTGGTGGAAACGGGAACCCCGAGGAAGGTCGCCATGAACAGGGTCGCCGCCCCGCCGGTCTCCGCGCAGAAACCCTGCATCGGCGTCAGCTTCGTGATGCGGAGGCCCATGGTGCGGACGATGCGCCAGCCGCCCATCAGGGTGCCCATCGCCATCGCCGCCTGACAGGCCAGCACCACCCAAAATGGAATGTGAAACTCCTCGCCGAGACGCCCCTGCGAATACAGCAGCACGCCGATGATGCCCATGGTCTTCTGCGCGTCGTTGCCGCCATGGCCGAGCGAATAGAGCGAGGCGGAGACGAATTGCAGGGTGCGGAAGGCGCGGTCGACGGCGAACGGCGTCGACCGCACCGAGAGCCAGGACACGATCGCAACCAGCACCAAGGCCAGCAGGAAACCGATCAGCGGCGACAGCACGATTGCGAGCAGCGTCTTGGAGAGCCCGCTCCACACCGCCGCCGAGATCCCCGCCTTCGCCATGCCGCCACCAATCAGGCCGCCGATCAGGGCATGCGAACTCGACGAGGGAATGCCGAGCGCCCAGGTGATCACGTTCCAGACGATGGCGCCGACCAGCGCGGCGAAGATCACGGTCACATCGACGACCTCGGGCTCGATGATCCCGGTGCCGATGGTATTGGCGACATGCAGGCCGAACACCATGAAGGCGATGAAGTTGAAGAACGCCGCCCAGAACACCGCGTACTGCGGCCGCAGCACGCGCGTCGAGACGATGGTCGCGATCGAATTCGCGGCATCGTGCAGGCCGTTCAGGAAATCGAACAGCAGGGCGACCGCGATCAGGATCACCAGGATCGGAAGACCAAGCGTGGCGTCCACGTAAACCGCCCTACTTTATTTTCTTGAGCATGATCTGCGCGCAAACGCTGCGCGTTTGTAGCGGGGAAAACCGGTGCCCACTTTTCGGGATCATGCTCAGACCTGTTCGATCACGATCGAGTTGATCTCGTTGGCGACGTCGTCGAAGCGGTCGGCGACTTTTTCGAGGTGATCGTAGATCTCGGCACCGACGATGAAATCCATCGTGTTGGCGTCGCGATGCTTGAGATAGAGCTCCTTCAGCCCGATGTCGTGGAGATCGTCAACCCGGCCCTCGAGCTTGGTCAGTTCCTCGGTGATCTGCGTCAGCATCGCGACGTTGCTGCCGATCGACTGCAACAGCGGCAGCGCGCGCCCGACCAGGTCGGCGCATTCGACGATCAGAGTGCCCATTTCGCGCATCGGCGGCTCGAACGCGCGCACCTCAAACAGCACCACCGCCTTGGCGGTCTGCTGCATCTGGTCGACGGCATCGTCCATGGCCGTGATCAGGTTCTTGATGTCGCCGCGGTCGAACGGGGTGATGAAGGTGCGGCGGACGGCAGTCAGAACCTCGCGGGTGATGTTGTCGGCGTCGTTCTCGAACTGGTTGACGCGCTGGCAGTGGACCGGCGTCTCGTCCCCACCCTTCAGCATGTCCTGCAGCGCCATCGCGCACTGGACCGCGGTCTTGGCATGCCGGGCGAACAGGTCGAAAAACCGCTCCTCCTTGGGCAAAAAGCTTCGAAACCAGCGCAGCATAGGCTCAAAATCCATCTTTCCGGAGGACGCTCCGGGATCACCTGTCACAAAACTGTCATAGAACATTTTGTACAGGGACGGCCAGCGCTCCGCGGGCGGAACCGGGTCATCCACCGCTTTGTAGCTCGTGGCTCCGATGCCTCCGACGGCCCAACGCAACAGTGTGGCGTTGGGCTCCAATCGAGCGGGCCGGCCGATGGTGCTACAGCGACCGCCTCAGCAAACGCGCGACCTCGCCGATGATGCCGCGGCGGAAGGTCAGCACGCAGGCGACGAAGATGACGCCCTGGATCACGGTCACCCACTGGCCGTAACCGGCCAGATATTGCTGCATGGCGATGATGATGAAGGCGCCGACCACGGGACCGAAGATGGTGCCGAGGCCGCCAACCAGCGTCATCAGCACGATCTCGCCGGACATCGACCAGTGCACGTCGGTCAGCGAGGCGTTCTGGGCCACGAACACCTTGAGCGAGCCGGCAAAGCCCGCCAGCGTGCCCGATAGAATGAAGGCGAGCAGCTTGTACTGGTCGGTCTTGTAGCCGAGCGAAATCGCCCGCGGCTCGTTCTCGCGGATCGACTTCAGCACCTCGCCGAAGGGCGAGTTGATGGTCCGGTAGATCAGGAGGAAGCCGCCGAGGAAGCCGGCGAGCACGACGTAATAGAGCACTGTCGGCTTGGCGAGGTTGAAGACGCCGAACAGGAAGCCCTGCGGAATGCCCTGGATGCCGTCTTCGCCATGGGTGAACGGCGCCTGCAGGTAGATGAAGTAGAGGAGCTGCGACAGCGCCAGCGTGATCATCGAGAAGTAGATGCCCTGCCGGCGGATCGAGATGTAGCCGGTGATGACGGCAAGCCCGCAGGCCGCGGCCGTGCCGATGATGATGCCGAGCTCCGGCGGCAGCGCCCACACCTTCAGCGCATGCGCCGAGACGTAGCCGGCGGTCCCCAGGAACATCGCGTGGCCGAACGACAGCAGGCCGCCATAGCCGACCAAGAGGTTGAAGGCGCAGGCGAGCAGCGCAAAGCACAGCGCCTGCATCACGAAGAACGGATAGATGCCGGTGAGCGGCACGATGGCCAGCAGCACCGCCATCACGGCGAAGGCAACCATCTCGTCACGCATCGCGCGGGGCGTGACCGGCAGGGTATCGTCGGTAAGTGCTGACATATCAGGCCGCCCGTCCAGTCAGTCCCGTCGGCTTCACAAGCAGGACCAGCACCATCAGAACGAACACGACGGTGTTGGAAGCCTCAGGGTAGAAATACTTGGTCAGTCCCTCGATCACGCCGAGCGCAAAACCGGTGATGATCGATCCCATGATCGATCCCATACCGCCGATCACCACCACCGCGAACACGACGATGATGAGGTCGGCGCCCATCAGCGGTCGGACCTGGTTGATCGGCGCCGACAGCACGCCCGCGAGCGCCGCAAGCCCGACGCCGAGGCCGTAGGTGAGCGTGATCATCCTCGGCACGTTGATGCCGAACGCGCGTACCAGCGTCGGATTTTCGGTCGCAGCGCGCAAGTATGCGCCGAGCTGCGTCTTCTCGATCAGGAACCAGGTGGCCAGGCATATCACCAGCGAGAAAACGACCACCCAGCCGCGATAGATCGGCAGGAACATGAAGCCGAGATTGATGCCGCCGCGGAGCGCGTCGGGAATCTGGTACGGCAGGCCGGAGGAGCCGAAATAGTTCTGGAAGATGCCCTGGATGATCAGCGCGATGCCGAAGGTCAGCAGCAGGCCATAGACGTGGTCGAGCCCGGACAGCCATTGCAGCATGGTCCGCTCCAGGATCATGCCGAAGATGCCGACCACGATGGGCGCGATGAGCAGCGCCCACCAATAGTTGATGCCGGCGATGTTGAGCAGGAAATAGGCGCAGAAGGCGCCCATCATGTAGAGCGCGCCATGGGCGAAATTGATGATGTTGAGCATGCCGAAGATCACGGCAAGCCCCAGGCTGAGCAGCGCGTAAAACGAGCCGTTGATCAGTCCCACAAGTAGCTGTGCGTAGAGAGCCTGCATCGCGTTGGCCTTCGCCCCCCTCCCCCCAAATGGAGCCCGCCGGCTTCACCGCCGGCGGGCGATGATAGTTACTTCTTGAGCAGCGCGCACTTGCTTTCGGAAAGCGGCGTGAACGCCTGGTCGGCCGGAACGGTGGCGACCAGCTTGTAGAAATCCCAGGGCCCCTTGGATTCCGAAGGCTTCTTCACCTCGAACAGGTACGCCGGATGGATGGCGCGGCCGTTCGGCTGGATTTCGCCCTTGCCAAACAGATCGTCCTCGGTCGGGATCGACTTCATCTTCTCCACGACCTTGACGCCGTCGTGCGGATTGCCGCCAAGCGCTTCCAGCGCCTTGAAATAGTGACGCAGGCCCGCATAGACGCCGGCCTGGACCATGGACGGCATGGCGTGGTTCTTCGAACGCTCGCCGAAACGCTTGGCGAACGTCCGGGTCTGGTCGTTCATGTCCCAATAGAAGGTCTCGGTGAAGTTCAGGCCTTGCGCGACATCGAGCCCGAGCGCCTTGACGTCGGTGAGGAACAACAGCAGCGCCGCCAGCTTCTGGCCGCCGGAGACGATGCCGAATTCAGCCGCCTGCTTGATCGAGTTGGTGGTGTCGCCGCCCGCATTGGCAAGGCCGATGATCTTGGCCTTGGACGATTGCGCCTGCAGCAGGAAGGACGAGAAGTCCGAGGTGTTGAGCGGATGCTTGACGCTGCCGAGCACCTTGCCGCCATTGGCGGTGATGACGGCCGTCGTGTCGCGCTCCAGCGCGGCGCCGAAGGCGTAGTCGGCGGTGAGGAAGAACCAGGTGTCACCGCCGGATTTCACCAGCGCCTGTCCGGTGGAATGCGCCAGCATGTAAGTGTCGTAGGTCCAATGCACCGTGTTCGGCGTGCACTGCGCGTTGGTCAGGTCCGAGGTCGCCGCGCCGGAGTTGATGTAGACGCCGTTCTTCTCCTTGACGACGTTGTTGACAGCAAGCGCCACGCCGGAATTCGGCACGTCGACGATGATGTCGACCTTGTCGACGTCGAACCACTGCCGCGCAATGGTGGAGCCGATGTCGGGCTTGTTCTGGTGATCCCCGGAAATGACGTCGATCTTCCAGCCCTTGGCGAGCAGCCCGGAGTCCTCAACCGCCATCTGCGCCGCAAGCGTCGAGCCGGGCCCGCCGAGATCTGAATAGAGCCCGGACTGGTCGGAGAGCGCACCGATCTTGACGGTCTTGTCCTGCGCAAGCGCGAGGCCAGCCGTAGCGAACGCCAGGGCGGTGCCAAGCAGCAGCGCCGAAATCCTGTTCTTCATATGATTGTGGTCCTTCTTGCTTTTCTTGAGGTCGGCAATTCAGACGCCGAGATAAGTGTGGAGCTTGTCCATGTTGGCGGAGAGCTCCGAATTGGCAAAACCGTCGATCACCTTGCCGTGCTCGACAATGTAATACCGGTCAGCGACCGTCGACGCGAAACGGAAATTCTGCTCGACCAGCAGAATGGTAAAGCCCTCCGATTTGAGCCGCGCGATAGTATGGCCGATCTGCTGGATGATGACCGGCGCGAGCCCCTCGGTCGGTTCGTCCAGCATCAGGAAACGCGCGCCGGTGCGCAGGATGCGCGCAATCGCGAGCATCTGCTGCTCGCCGCCGGACAGCTTGGTGCCCTGGCTGGTGAGACGCTCCTTCAAATTCGGAAATAGGTCGAAGATCTGGTCAAGCGAGAGGCCCCCGGGGCGCACGGTCGGCGGCAGCAGCAGGTTTTCGCGAACGTCCAGGCTCGAGAAAATGCCGCGCTCCTCCGGACAGAAAGCGATGCCCATCCGCGCGATCCTGTCGGAGGGCGCGCGGATGATCTCCTGATTCTCGAAGCGGATCGAACCGGAGCGCTTGCCGATGATCCCCATCACCGACTTCAGCGTGGTGGTCTTGCCGGCGCCGTTGCGCCCGAGCAGCGTGACCACCTCACCGGCATTCACTTGAAAATTGATGCCGTGCAGGATGTGGGACTCGCCATACCAGGCCTGGAGGTCCTTCACAGCCAACACCGGCGCGGCCGCAGGCTTTGCGGCCGGAGCTTCAGCCATTTTCAGCTCAGGCATGACCGGCTCCCAGATAGGCTTCCTTCACGCGCTCGTCCTTGGAGAGGTCGGCATAATGGCCCTCCGCGAGCACCTGCCCTCGCGTCAACACGGTGATGATGTCGGAAAGATTCGCCACCACCGAGAGGTTATGTTCGACCATCAGGATGGTGTATTTCGCGGAGATGCGCTTGATCAAGGCGGCAATCTTGTCGATGTCCTCATGGCCCATGCCGGCCATCGGCTCGTCCAGCAACATCATCTCCGGGTCGAGCGCGATCGTCGTTGCAATCTCCAGGGCGCGCTTGCGGCCATAGGGCATCTCGACGGCGGGAATGTTGGCGAACTCGCTCAGGCCGACATCGTCGAGCAGCTCCAGCGCGCGGGCGTTGTAGCGGTCGAGCACGCTTTTCGAGCGCCAGAAATCGAAGGAATTGCCGTGTTGGCGCTGCAAAGCGACGCGAACATTCTCCAGCGCAGTCAGATGCGGGAAAACCGCCGAGATCTGAAACGAGCGCACCAATCCGAGACGCGCGACATCGGCCGGCGGCATCGCGGTGATGTCCTGCCCCTTATATGCAATCCGGCCGGCAGACGGCTTTAGGAATTTTGTCAGCAGGTTGAAGCATGTCGTCTTGCCGGCCCCGTTGGGCCCGATCAACGCATGGATGCTGCCGCGACGCACTTTCAATGCGACGTCGCGTACGGCAAAGAAACCCGCGAATTCCTTGGTCAATCCGTGGGTCTCGAGAATGAACTCGTCGGCCAAACAATTTCCCCCGTCGGCCTCGCTGCGATTGCGAGCGCGGCCAATCTTTTCCTGATCCGGTTGGTTTTCCGCGACCCCGGAAAACCATCCCGGACCGCCGCCTCCGGCGGCGGAATATGCCGATGCGACAAGGGTTAGGCAAGGTGGAAAGCAGAGCACTGTGGACGCACCCGTACCGGTTCCGCCTGCTCCAATAGTCCAATTGCGGCCACGCCCGATTTATCGCTTCGGAAAGTCGCCATTAACGGTGTTTTACTGCGCAGCCAAGCCTTCATAGAATATTTCCCGATCAAGCCGATGCTCCGGCCATCTGGTCCTGGGACGGATTTTCGACCTTGGAATTCGAGAGCGCCAATTCATCGATCATTAAATCGATCCGGCAGCGCGATCTGCTGAACACCTGGCTCAGGCTTTATGCCCGTGACCAATCGACGCCCCGCGTCGATGAATATGAGCCGGAACGATTAGAGGATGAGAGGCTCGACCTCGTCCACTACGCGGTCGAAGCCGAACCGCAGCCGCCGCGATTGACGATCCAGAGCGAGGGCACGCGGATGGCGCATGCCTACGGGCACACCGGAAAGGGCCGCGCTCTCGACGACTATCTGGGCCCGCGCCTCGCACCGATCATTATGCCAGTCTACCACGAATGCATCGCGCGCGGCCTGCCGGTCTACACGATCGCACATGTCGACGACATCTACGGACGGCCGGTCGCCTATGAGCGGCTGCTCCTGCCATTTGGCGAAGACGGCCGGATCAGCCGCATCATCGCCTCGCTCAAGACGATCTGCGAAGACGGCCATTTCGAGATCAAGAACCTGATGCGCGGCGGCGACAAGCTGCCGGCGCCAAAGCTGTGCGCGGTCATCGATCGCGATCTCTTCCACCGCACCCCCGGCCGCCTCGCAGCCGCCGACGTGCTCGAATTCGATTAGGGCGGCACGCATAAACGCCGGCGTCTGCTTTGAGACGCAAACCGGAAACCGTTCGCTCTGAACCTTGCCGCTTTGACGCGAAACGGAAGTCACACCGTCGCCTATCGAATCGCTTGTTCAACCAGCCAACGCGCACCTTTCGCTACCGCTGAGATCGAGTCCGTCGGGGGCGCGCCTACTTCGGCGGAGACTTCAGAAGCGCGCGGATCTTGTCCGCGTCCGCGGGCGTTGCAGGATTGTAGATCACCATATTGAGGTCGGGCCGGCCATCGACGGCGAAAGCAGAAAACTCCATCGAGAGTGGTCCCGCGGTGGGATGATGCAGGACTTTCACGCCATCGCCATGCCCTTGCACGTCGTTGTCACGCCACATTGCCGCGAATTCGGGGCTTGTCGCGCAGAGTTCATCGACCAGCGATTGCACATTGCGCGCCGCACCGGCGCGCGCCACGTCCGCGCGGAAGGACGCCACCACATAGCGCGCAACACTTTGCCAGTTGGACTGCGCTGCGCGCACGCGGCTATCGCGGAACATCATGCGCAGAACATTGCGCTGCCCATCCGGCAGTTTGCTGTAGTCGGTGAGCACCGTCGCGGCGGCCCTGTTCCAAGCGATCAAATCCCATGTCGCCGTGCGAATAAAAGCGGGACTGTACTCCAGCGTATCGAGCACGCGTTGCAGACGGGGTGAGATACCTTCGGGCGCGTGATAGCGGACTTCGGGTGGCCGGCCCAGGCCGAGCAGAAACAGATGTTCGCGCTCGACGTCGGTCAGCATCATGGCGCGAGCAATGCGATCCAGCACATCGGCGGAAGGCGCGCCGCCGCGCCCCTGCTCCAGCCAAGTGTACCATGTGGCGCTTACATTCGCGCGCTGCGCCACTTCTTCGCGCCGAAGTCCCGGCGTTCGCCGCCGCCTTAGCGGAAAGCCGAATGCCGCAGGATCGAGCTTAGCGCGACGATCCTTGAGATAAGCCCCGAGCGAGTTCGCGTCCGTCATCCTGTTAGCGATTATACCTGTATAATCTCACTACTTTACCCGAATGATCAGCTTAGCAATATCCCGGCATTCTGAACAGGGAGTGCTTCTCATGCGCGTATTCGTCACCGGCGCCGCCGGATTTATCGGCACCGAAACTACAAAAGAACTCATCGCAAACGGGCATCAGGTTGTCGGCCTCGCGCGCTCTGAAGCGAACGTCCAGACGCTCGAGAAACTAGGCGCGGAGGTTCATCGCGGCTCGCTGCAGGACCTGGAAAGCCTGAAGCGCGGCGCAAGGGATTCGGACGGCGTGATCCATCTGGCCTTCATCCATGATTTCACGAAATTCGCGGAGAATGGCGCGATCGACAAGGCCGCCATCGAAGCCATGGGCGACGTGCTGGCTGGCACGAACAAGCCTTTCATCGTGACCTCGGGAACGGGCCTCATCGCGCCAGGTGTGGTGATCACCGAAGATATGCGACGCGATTCAAGCCCGCATGTTCCGCGCGTATCCGAGCAGGCCGGTTTGGCCTATGCGTCGCGTGGCGTGCGCGCGATGGCGATACGCCTGCCGCAAGTGCATGGCGCCGACGGAAAAGCTGGGCTGATCACTTATCTGCTCGAGCTCGCGCGTCAAAAAGGCGCCGCCGCCTATGTCGGCGAAGGCGCCGAACGCTGGGCTGCGGCGCATAGGCAGGATGTCGCCCGCCTATACCGGCTTGCGTTGGAGAAGGGCGCGGTAGACGGAATTTACCACGCTGTTGGCGAAGAAGGCGTACCCATGCGCCAAGTCATCGAAGTGATCGGCCGCGCGTTGAATGTGCCGGTTGTTTCGATCAAGAAAGAAGAGGCGGCCGATTATTACGGGCCACTGGCAATGTTCGCCGGTTTGGACATGCCGGCCTCCAGCGCGTTGACGCAGCAGCGGTTGGGCTGGACGCCCACGGGGGCTAACTTGATCGCCGACATCGGCCAGCCGGGTTACTTCAAGGTTTGAGCGATCCGAGAGGTTTTCGAACACAAGCTCGAATACCAGCGCCCTAGCGTCTGCCGGCCGATTGACGCAAATACTTCGCTCTGCAAACCTCGCCCCCTTCGCGAGATCGGAGGGCGCGAGCGTGCTGCGTAGAGCGACACCGGAGCGACTGAGCACGTTCTCGGACGGCGTGTTCGCCGTGCTCATCACAGTGCTGGTCTTGGAATTGAGACCGCCGGAGCGGCCCACTTTCGAGGCGTTGCTGGCTCTCTGGCCGACGTGGCTAAGCTATGCCGTCAGTTACCTCTTCATCGCCATTGTCTGGGCCAATCACCACTACCTGATGCGCTACGCCGATGAGGCCACGCCGAGCCTGTTGTGGTTCAATTTCGCGCACCTGTTTTCGATGTCGCTGCTTCCCCTCTCCACGGCCTGGATGGCAGTGAGCGAACTCGCGCCGCAGCCGGTGGCGTTCTACGCGGCCGTTTTCTTCCTGGTGAACGCGACCTACATCGCGCTGATCTGGGAGCTCATCGATCGGACCCCCGACGGGAAGATTCCACCAAAGGTGCGCAGGATCATGCGCGTGCGGTCGCTGGCGACATTGTGCCTCTTCGGTGTGTCTGCCGTCGTGGCCTTGAGATATCCGCTCGTCGGCCTCGGAATCTGCATCTGCTGCCTCATCGGCTATCTGAGACCAGATCCGCCATGGACTCCGCAGCGCGATGGAACCGCGGACTCAAAAATCGACAACGACATCGCCGATCGGTCGTGAGCAGCAAACCAGAACGTTGCCGTCAGCAGGCTTATCGAGCGGTTCCGGTCCATAGGCGACCGCGCCTGAAACCAGGCCGCTTTCACAGTTGTGACAAACACCGGTCCGGCACGACCAACGAACCGGCACGTTGCACGCCTCGGCCAGTTCCAAGATGCTCTGATACGCCGACGCTTTCCAGTGTGCGGCAACGCCGCTTCGCGCGAACGATACCAGCGGACCGGTGTTGGCGTCGTCCTCCGGTGGATGAGGCGCACGCATCGGTGCGCCGACGATGCCGGGAGTCATCGACTCGCTGCCATTGAAAATTTCGACGTGAAGGCGCTCCGGCGGCACGCCAAATGACGCGAGCGCGGTTTTCATGTCCGCCATGAACCGGGCCGGGCCGCAGAGGTAGACCTCCGCCTCTCGCGGAACGCCGACCTCGTCAAAGATCGATTGCGACAGATGACCGGTCGCGTCGAAGTCCTCGCCGATCTTATCGCCCGAGCCCGGTCTGCTGTAGCTAACATAGCTGCGGCCGCGGGTGAGCCCGAGCATGAGGCGGCGGACTTCGGCGGCAAATGGATGATGCTGTCGGTCGCGAGCCGCGTGCAGCCACACGACTTGCCGTGTCGAGCGGGCCTCCGCCAGCGCGTGCAGCATCGCCAGAACAGGCGTCGCTCCGATTCCCGCGCTGAGCAACACCACGGGCCGCTCCCCGGACTGCAGAATGAAGCTTCCACGCGGCGAGCTGACGTCGAGCACATCGCCCACCTGGAGATGCTTCCGCAGGTAGGTTCCGGCCACCCCATTCGGCTCGATCTTTACGCTGATCCGATAGCGCTCCGTCGAGAGAGGACCCGAGAGGGAGTAGCTGCGAAAGAGTGGCGGGCCGTCGGTCGGTCGAAGACGTAAGACGAGGTACTGACCTGGCAAGGCCAGTTGCAGCGGCTGACCATGCGGATCCTGCATCGACAGCGAGAGGACGTCCGCGGACTCCTGATCGATCGCCGCCACGGCGAGTGGCCGAAATCCCGGTGCAACCGGATGCAAAGCTGCTGCCGGCGCGAGCCCCGCGTTTCCGCTCCCCGCAGCAGTCGTTTGGCTCTGCAGCAATGCCTCAAACGACGATCGCCATCCAGGCGAAAGCGCCTCGATGCGCAAGGCGCGCTCCAATCGGTCACGCGCGTGATCGGGCGAATAGAGCAGCGCATTGATCTCGGCGACGGTCATTCGCTCGTTCGCCTCGCCCACCTTCACGATTTCGTCGCCGGCACCCACCTCCCCTTCCCTTAGGACGCGGAAGTAGAACCCCGGCCGTCCGCTGGATGTCAGCAATGCCGGCATCCGTGGCTCGTTCATCCGAATGCCCACGCGATAACAGGTCACGCGAGGCTGAGTGACCTCGAACAGCGCAGTGCCGATCTGATAGCGATCGCCGATGCACACGGCGTCGTCAGGCAACCCGTCGATCGTGAAATTCTCGCCGAACTGTCCGTGGACAAAGTCGGTCCGGTTCAGTTGATCCTGCCAATGGCGATACGACTCGGTCTGGTAGACGAAGACGGCTCGCTGCTCACCTCCGTGGCCGGCCAGGTCCCCTTGACCGTCTCCGTCCAGATTCAACCGGCCTGCCCGACAGCGGCCGCGCACCGGATTTTTCCAGATCCCGGTGTGTACAGTGCGCCCCTTCCACGCGATATCGCGCGGAAGCCCGACGTTCACCGATAGCAACCGCGCCATGTCCTGCTCCGCTTTTGTGGGGACCGGAAGTTTCCTAGCCGCTCTCAGCCGCGGGGCCGCTATCGGGTGACCGCTGATGCCCATTTGCAGGGCGAACCACCTCGGCGAGGTCGAGGTTGCGATCGGCGCCATGCGGGACCACCGTCTGACCCGGCTCAAGATGGAGCTGGGTGCCATCGAGAAGGACCGTGACGAGATCAGGTTCGAACGACACCAGGTTGGAGATGCGGCGCACCTCGGGATAAGCATCAGGATAGAACCAGGCCGCCTGGCGTGCGTCACCGATGCTGTAGTAGCTGCACAGTCCTTTGTACGGGCAGAAGGTCTGGAGTTTCACCGGAGCGAGAGCGGCCTCATCGATATCAGCGCGTGGAACGTACCAGCGCGGCGCGAAGCCGGACTCGTAGAGGACCAGCGGCCGCTTGGTGTCGGCGATGATCCGTTCACCATGGCGGACAACGAGGTTACGCGAGGCCTGGCGAATGTCGATGCGGTGGTAGGGGTCAGCGGCATGGCCGAGGATTCTTTCGTCTTCTTCGTAGAATGCATCCATGGCCCGCCAGGCGAATGCGACGCGCGCCTGCAGTTCGCTCGCGTGGGCGGGCAGACCGGTGTGCTGCCACGCTCCTCGCGGCGCGATGTGTTGTTCGTCCGCCCGAACGCTGTACCAGGACGTGGGCCCGAGATCGGGATGCTCCGTGGTATGCTCGGTGCGCTCCAGGACGTGTGGCGAAACATCGCTCTCCGGGAAATAGGCGACCGGATACCGGCCCGGTTCGAAGAGCAAGAGGACATGCTCGCTGTCAGCGATCCAGATTTCCCCGAAGCGCACGCGCATGCGCCGGCGCAAACGCTCTACGTATAACAATCGCTTCGGCAGCGGTTCGGGCACGAGGAACCGGCCAAATGCTCCCGTTGAGAGCGGACCTTGTTGCCAGGACAGTCCCACTGCTCTCTCCCTCAAGGGTTGATGATCGAGGCCGGTTGACGTCCGGAAGTATATCTACCCTGGAACGGCGACCTGCAGCAAGGTTCCATGAACCTCCTGCCGATCAAGGCGACGCCTCACTGCCGATCTTGAGCACCGCCTTCATGTTGGGATGGAAGCGGCAGTAGTAGTCGACCGTGCCCGCCTTCTTCAGGACGTAAGTCACGGTCTTCCTCGGCGGTATCGTCACGTCGAAATCGCCGTTCTTCGCGGTCGCAGTGTGCGCGACCACGTCCTTGTTCACCCATTCAATGGTATCGCCGAGCTTGGCCGTGGCCTCGGCCGGCGAGACCACCAGATTCTCCATCACGATCGTGATCGTCGCGGCATGCGCGGGGACCGCCATCGCCGCAAGGGAAAGCACGCCGGCGATCAGACAGAGGCGTCCGGGCTGCATGGGCAGCTCCCCTACAATGTTATTTCAGCTCTGCGGCGACATGCTCGGCGTGCTGCTCGTGGCCCTGAAAGATCTTCAGGCCGGTCTGCAGCAAGCTCTTCAGCTCGGGGTTGCTGGCCGATGGGATCAACTTCGTTTCCAGCGCGCTGTCGACGATCTTGTGATAGGCGACCTCGTTGGCGATGTAGGCCTTGTCGAAGGCGGCGCCGTGGAGCTTGCCGAGCTCGGCGAGCTTGTCGGCCGCCTGCTTCGACAATGCCTTGCTGGTGTCGTTGTCTTCGGGCGTGACCTTGAGCTTCTTGACGAGGTCGAGCGCTTGCTTGTTCACGGCCTCATGGTCGCGCACCATGTCTTCCGCGAACGCCTTGACGTCCTTGTTGCTGGCCTTCGTCAGCGCCTGCTTGGCCGCCGCGATGTCGATATTGCCGGCGGTGTACGCGACGTGGGCGATCTGTGGATCGGTGAGCTTGCTTTCGGCAAGCGCTGGGCTGCTCAACAACATCACCGCGGCGATCGCCGCTCCCAATTGAGCGAACATATCTGGTCCTCCTGTGGCGCCTCGGGTTCCCGACGGCGCATTTCGCTTGCACAGGAGTTGGATGGCGATCGGTGGGCGAGGTTCCCAAAATTCTTCAGATGTAGTCGAGCCGTTGCAGCACGGCTTCGGTCAGCCGGTCGCAGCGGCGGCCGGCGAACGGGAACATCTCCATGATGACAGGACCAATCTTCTTCTCGACATTGTCGCGCAGCATGGCGCGGGCGCGGTGCAGCCGCGTCTTCACCGTCTCAGGCCTCAGGTCAAGAAGCTCGGCGGTCTCCTCGACATTCATGCCCTCAACCACGCGCGTGATGAAGACGAGGCGAAACGCCTCCGGCAGTTCGTCGATGGCGGCCTCGACAACTCTGTGGATTTCGCGCTGAGCCATGGATTTTTCAGGATCGTCTGCAGTGGACATCAGGGGAAACTGGATGATCTGCGCTTCCAGCGCGCCTTGCGGCAGTGACGAAATTTCGACCCCGGGCCGCTCGCGGCGCAGCCGTCCCAGCGCCTCGTTCATCGTGATCCGCGACAGCCATGTTGACAGGCTGGACTCGCCGCGGAAATCGGCAAGATGCGTGAAGGCCCGGACATAGGCTTCCTGGACGACGTCCTCGGCCTCGCTGTCGTTGCGCAGGATGCCGCGCGCCAGCCGATAGAGCCTGCGATTGTTGGCTTTAAGGATGGCGCGAACGGCGGCCTCGTCGCGCGCCAATGCGCGCTTGACGAGTTCGACGTCGCCGGCCGCAGCCGGCGCAGACTTGGGTGTGGTGGCCGATTGCATAGCGTTCTCGCCTTCATTCCAGCGGATACCAGAATTAGATGCGGCCGAGGCGCAGAGGTTCCCGAAAATCGCCCCCGCCCTACCCCTTGCGGCCGCGCGACTTCACTTCCTTGGCGTAGACCTCCTCCTTGAAGCCGACTAGGAGCTTGCCGCCGAGGTCCAGCACCGGCCGTTTGATCATCGACGGCTGCGCCGCCATCAGCGCCAGGGCCTTGCGCTCGTTCAGGCCTTCCTTGTCGGCGTCGGGCAATTTCTTGAATGTGGTGCCCGCCCGGTTGAGCAGCGTTTCCCAGCCGACCTCGTCGCTCCATTGCTTCAGCTTGTCCTTGGCGATGCCGGCCGCCTTGTAGTCGTGGAAATCATAGGCGACGCCATGGCCGTCGAGCCAGGCGCGCGCCTTCTTCATGGTGTCGCAGTTCTTGATGCCGTAGATGGTGATGCTCAAAGCCATTCCTCGGGTGCGTTGCCACGAGAAAGTAGCTGCGCAATCGCTGTTGCGCCAGATTGGGCACCACGCCTCCTGTGAATTCCTCAGCGTCCATATCGCGTGAAGACGAAATCGTGATCCTTCGCATGGGCTTCGTGGCAGGCGAAGCAGGTCCTGTGCTGGGCCTCGTCCACGGGCTTGCCGTCGATGAACCGGCCAAAGCCCCAGCCGCCGGTGGAGGCGTATTTGGCGGAGTCCTTGACCATGATCTGGACGGTCGTGGGCGAGCCGGTGATGAAGGCGCCGTCGAGGCCTTCGACCGGGACATGCTTCCAGGCTAGCTTGACGAAGGTCGTGCCGTCCGGAAACGGCAGCGTGCCACCCTTGCTGGCCTTGACCGCGGTGGCATTGCCGAGGACGCCCCGCAGTTCATCGAGGCCGACCTCCTGTCCGACCGCGATCAGCTTCCAGTCGCGATAGCCTTCGGGAATCCTGACACCGAAGATCGGCGACGCCCCATCGTCGGCAAGGCTGGCGGCGAAGGGCACTGCCGTCGTGGCGCACGCCACCATGAGAGCCGCCAGGGCCCATTTCAGATTCTGTCGCATCAGTTTGATACCGTGTTGCTGTTCGATCAGGCGTTATCGACATCGATGACGGCCTGCGCGAAGGCCTGCGGGGCCTCCTGCGGCAGATTGTGGCCGATGCCGCCGGTGATGAGGCGGTGCTCGTACTTGCCGGAGAATTTTTTGGCGTATGCGCCCGGCTCCGGATGCGGCGCGCCGTTGGCATCGCCTTCCATGGTGATGGTCGGCACCGTGATAACAGGGAATGTCGCGAGCTTCTTCTCCAGATCGTCGTATTTCGCTTCGCCTTGGGCGAGGTCGAGCCGCCAGCGGTAGTTATGGATGACGATGCGGACGTGATCGGAATTGTCGAAGGCGGCCGCGCTGCGCTCGAAGGTGGCGTCGTCGAAATTCCACTTCGGCGAAGCGAGCTGCCAGATCAGCCTGGCGAAGTCGTGCCGGTACTTGTCATAGCCCTGCTGCCCGCGCTCGGTGGCAAAATAGAACTGGTACCACCATTGCAGTTCAGCCTTCGGCTGCAGCGGCATCTTGCCGGCCTCCTGGCTGCCGATCAGGTAGCCGCTGACGGAGACCATCGCCTTGCAGCGCTCGGGCCAGAGCGCGGCGATGATGTTGGCCGTGCGCGCGCCCCAGTCGTAGCCGGCAAGCGTCGCCTTCCCGATCTTGAGCGCATCCATCAGCGCGACGATGTCGACCGCGAGCGCCGCCGGCTGGCCGTTTCGCAATGTCGCATCGGACAGGAAACGCGTGGGGCCATAGCCGCGCAGATAAGGGATGATCACGCGATAGCCGGCGGATGCCAGTAGCGGCGCGACGTCGACATAGCTGTAGATGTCGTAAGGCCAGCCGTGCAGCAGGATCACCACGGGACCACCAGCAGGCCCTGCCTCGGCATAGCTGACATTGAGGAGGCCGGCGTCGATCTGCTTCAACGGGCCGAACGACGTATGCGCCCCCGGCCGCGCCGCGGGCAGCGTCACCTTCTTGGCGCCCTGCGCATAGGCGGATCCGATCAGGCCGAACTGGGCGGCGGCGAAGGTTCCGGCGGCAACGCCGAAGAAGCGGCGGCGGCTCTGGTTGATATCCTGGGACATGGCGATCTCCGTTTCGAACTGGCGACCTTTTGCCCCCTCCCGACCGTGAGCGCTTGGAGACTATCTGGATTTATCCTTCAGATGGCTTTGATTTTTGCCTCAGCCGCCTTGTGCTAGGTTCGCTGCGACTCCCGTCACAGCCGGCAGGCCCTATAAATTGCTCTATCATTTCAACGACTTCGTTCTGGACACCGACCGCCGCGAGCTGCGCCGGGACGATGGGCTCGTCGCCGTCGAGCCGCAGGTGTTCGATCTGTTGGAATTCCTGATCCGTTCACGCGAGCGTGTCGTCAGCCGCGACGACCTGTTAGCCGCCGTCTGGCACGGACGGATCGTCTCGGAGGCGACGCTGAGCAGCCGGTTGAACGCCGCACGCGCGGCGATCGGCGATAATGGCGATGAGCAGCGGCTGATCCGCACGCTCCCCCGCAAGGGCATTCGTTTCGTCGGCGAGGTCCGCGAGCAAGCCGCCGACGAGAGCACGAGCCTGCCGGTTGCCGCCTTCGAAGGCCCGTCGATCGCGGTGCTCCCGTTCACCAATATGAGCGGCGATCCCGAACAGGAGTATTTTGCCGACGGGATCGCCGAGGACATCATCACGGCGCTGTCGCGCTGCAGCGGACTGTCCGTGATCGCGAGAAACTCCTCCTTCACCTACAAGGGCAAGGCGGTCGATATCCGCCAGGTCGGCCGCGAGCTCGGCGTCGGCTACGTGCTGGAAGGCAGCGTTCGCCGCGGTGGCGATCGGTTGCGGATCACGGGACAGCTCATCGACGCGAATTCGGCCGTCCATCTCTGGGCCGACCGCTTCGACGGCGACGCGAGTGAGGTCTTCGACCTGCAGGACCGCATCACCGAAAGCGTGGTGGCCGCGATCGAGCCGACGCTGCATCTCGCCGAAGCGGAGCGCCGCAGGTCCTCTCCCCCAAGCCGGCTCGACGCCTACGATCTGCTGCTGCGCGCCTACAGCCTGCGTTATGAGTTCATCGCTGAGAGCATTGCGGCGGCGATCGATTGCCTCGACCAGGCGCTGGCGATCGATCCGGCCTACGCGCCGGCCATGGCGGCTTCCGCCTATTGCCATGCGCTGCGCCATTTCCAGGGCTGGATCGGGCCGGACCAGGACTATCGCAGCAAGGCCGTCACGCTGGCCTGGCGCGCGGTCGAGCTGGGGCCGAACGATGCGCAGGTGTTGTGGATGGCGGCGTTCGCGATCTGGAACATGGCCGACGAAATCGAGCCGGCGCGCGAATTGTTCAGCCGCTCGCTTGCGATCAATCCGAATTCCGCGATGGCGTTGACGCTCGGCGGCTGGATCGAGGCGATGCGCGGCAATCAGGGCGCCGGGCGTGCCATGATCGAGCGGGCGCAACGGCTCAATCCCCGCGACCCGCGCGGCTGGTTCGCTTCCGGAGCGCTCGCGATCTGCGCCGTTTTGGATGAGAATTTCCCTGAAGCGATTACCTGGGCGGAAAAAGCGCTGGCGCAGAACCGCCGCTTTGCGGTGGCGCTGCGCGTCCTCACGGTGGCGCTGGTGAAGACCGGCGAGCGCGACCGCGCAGCGCAGGTCGCTCGGGAATTGCTGAAGGTCGAACCGGAATTTTCGATCGCGGGATTCCTGTCCCGAATCCCCTTCCCGGTCGAGCCCATGGCGCAAACCTATGCCGAGGCGCTGCGGGCGGCCGGCGTGCCGGAATGATGCGTCTTCGCTGACTCCTCAAGCCTTCTTTGGTTTCTTCTGAGAGCGATTCAGTTCCACGGCCGCGCGAATGAGAGCCTTCAACGCTGCTTCGTTGATCTTGTCGCCCTCATGGATGTCGATCGCACGCCTGGTGTTGCCTTCGAGGCTGGAGTTGAAGAGGCCTGAAGGGTCCTCCAATGAGGCGCCCTTGGCGAAGGTCATCTTGACGACGCTCTTATAGGTCTCGCCGGTGCAGATGATCCCACCGTGCTCCCACACTGGAACCCCTCTCCACTTCCACTCCTCGACCACTTCAGGGTCGGCTTGCTTGATGAGATTGCGGACTCGAGCAAGCGTCTCGCCCCGCCAGTCACCCAGCTCCTCGATCCTCGCATCTATCAGCCGAGAAGGAGAGTCTGCTTCCTTCGAGCCGCTTTTCTTCATGGTGGCTGTAGCCTTCTTGTCCGCTATCGTTCGTCCTCGCACCCGCCGCTCACATCCATTCGCCGGGCATTTCGCTGGCTTGCTTCACCCAGGCGGCGAACTGCGCTTCGTCGAGTTCGTCGTCTTCATGAATGTCGAGGTAGCGCGTGTCCTTGCTCTTGGACTCGCCAGGCGGAACAGGACGCAATGACCTGCCGCGAAAGAAAGCCACCTTGACGTACTTCGTGAAGCAATGGATGCCGAGGAACCAGCCCTGGCCCTCGACGCCATAAAACGGAGAGTTCCATTTGACCGCCTTGCGCACGCTGGGGACGGTGCGCACGATCAACGCATCGAGGCGGCGTCCGACATCGCTTTTCCACCCCGGCATGGCGGCGATGTAGGCCTGCACCGGGGCGTCGCCGTCCGCCTTCGCGATCTGTGGGTTGCCTCCTGTGAGGAGAACAGGCTTTGCGTCCTTGCCGGACTGCAACGTCGGGGCCGCCGCCTTGCGCGGTTTGGCCGCTTTCGCCGCGCCCGGCTTGGCCGCCTTTCTCGCAACTTTCGTTGACTTGCTGGACGTCCTGTTGGCCATTGTGTTCACCCGCAGAGCTCACTCTGTCCGCCCCAACACCTGCTCCAGATTCGCAAAGAACTGCTGCCACCCGGCGTTGGCGCCGCCGTAGGCCTGCTTCTGATCGGGACGGAAGCCCGACTGCTCCATACGCAGATGAGTGCCCGTGCTCGTTGGCGTGAGCGTGAAGGTCACCACGCTCTTCAGGTTGAAGGCTGCATCGTCGTGCACAAAATTCCAGGTGTAGGACAGCGCCTTGTTCGGCTCGATCGCGAGGACCTCGCAGTCCAGCACACCGCCCCACTCGCCGCGAAGATTGAAACGGTGACCCACGACTGCCTTGAAGTCGTTCTTCATCAGCCATTCCTCGATCAGATGCGGTTGCGTGAGCGCGCGCCAGATCTTTTCCGGCGGATGAGGTATCTCGCGTTCGACAATGACGGAGCGCGTTTCGGTCGCAATGTTGGTCATTGGTCCATCCTTTTGAGCAGATCTTCGAGGTGGTCGAACCGGCTTTGCCAGAAGCCGGCCATCTGGCTGGTCCAGTCGATCAGCGGGGCTAACGCGCCGAGCTGCGCGCTGTAGTGCGTCTGGCGGCCTTCGTGGCGGTCGCGCACGAGTCCCGCCTGCTTCAGAACGACAAGGTGCTTCGAGACGGCCGGTTGCGAGACCCCGGCCAGAGCCGTCAGAGCCCCGACCGTCTGCTCTCCTTCGCGGCACAATCGCTCAAAGATGGCCCGCCGGGTCGGATCGGCGAGCGCCCTGAAGAGCTCATCGTGAGCGTTTGGCATTTGGGATCGATAACCCGTTGGCTATTGATCGATCTATAACCGGCGAGATATGCGTCAGTCAAGCGGGCACGTGGACCGGCGCCCCGGTGGCCATAGCGAGCGTGCCACACGATTTTTTTGCTATATCCGGCTGGTTATGCATCATGGCGTCGCTACGAGCCCCCGCCCGGCTCGAGCGCCTCGCCGAGTTCGAGGGGGTTTGCCATGGTCTCGTGCAGCTTCGCCTTGTCGAGCTCGCCCTCCGAGAGACTGATGACGACGCAGGCGACGCCGTTGCCGATCAAATTGGTGAGCGCGCGGCACTCGCTCATGAACTTGTCGATGCCGACGAGGATGGCGAGCGACTGGATCGGGATGTCAGGCACGATGGACAAGGTTGCCGCCAGCGTAATGAAGCCCGCCCCGGTGACGCCGGACGCCCCCTTTGAGGTGATCATGGCGATGCCCAGAATGCCGAGTTCCTGCCAGATCGTCAGAGGCGTGTTGGTCGCCTGTGCCAGGAACAGCGTCGCCAGCGTCATGTAGATGTTGGTGCCGTCGAGATTGAAGCTGTAGCCGGTCGGGATGACGAGGCCGACCACCGGGCGCGAGGCACCGAGATGCTCCATCTTCTGGATCATCTGCGGCAACACCGTCTCCGACGACGAGGTGCCGAGCACGATCAACAGCTCGTCCTTGATGTAGCCGATGAAGCGGATGATCGAGAATCCCGAGAGCCGCGCGATCGAGCCGAGCACGATCAGGACGAACAGCGCGCTGGTCAAATAGAAGGTGCCGATCAGCGCCACCAGATTCCAGAGCGAGCCCAGCCCGTAGGCGCCGACGGTGAACGCCATCGCACCGAACGCGCCGAGCGGCGCGACACGCACGATGATGCGGATCACACCGAAGAACACTTTGGCGGCCTGGTCGATCGCATACGCGATCGGCTCGCCGGCCTTGCCCATGAAGGCGATGGCAAAGCCTGATAGAATCGAGATCAACAGCACCTGCAGGAGGTCGCCGCGCGCCAGCGCGCCGAAGAAGCTGTCGGGAATGATCGCCATCAGATGGGCAACGATCCCCTCCTCTTTCGCCTTGGTCACGTAGGTCGCGACCGATTTGGCATCGATTGAGGACGGATCGATGTTGAAGCCGCTCCCGGGCTGCAGGGTCCTGCCGACGATGAGGCCGACCGCCAGCGCCACGGTCGAGACGGTCTCGAAATAGATCAGAGCCTTCAGGCCGACGCGACCGACGCGCTTGAGGTCGCCCATCGAGGAGATGCCGTGCACGACGGTGCAGAAGATCACCGGCGCAATCATCATCTTGATCAGCGCGATGAAGCCGTCACCGAGCGGCTTCATCTCCTTGCCGAGACCGGGATAGAAATGGCCGAGCAGGATGCCAAGCGCGATCGCGATCAGGACCTGGATGTAGAGGACCTTGTACCAGGGATGGTGATGGGCGGCGGGGCGAATCGCTTCTGCTGTCATGGAGGCTCCGCGGATGGAGGGATCAGGATGACGCCATCATGGATGAGGTAGCGCCGCGAACAATGCACGTTCCTGTTCATGCTGCTTTGCGGAATAGTCGACCTTAACCCTGCTACCGTAGCACGTTGTGCGAGCACAATCTTTCAAGAAAACCCGATGCCCGCTTTTCCGGATCATGCTCTGGTGTACGGTTGGGCTTGGCGTGACGAGCTCGCGCAGCATCCGCCGTGTTAGCGGCCGACGCGCTGCACAACCATGTCGTGCTGATCTCGGGCGGCGAACGCTCGAAAGCACCTCGCACTGATCGAGAGCATCGCGGCTGCGCTAACCGCACCGAGGCCCAATTGACCCTCCTCGTCACGCGTGAAATATCGTCGTGACGAGCAAAGGGAGAATCACGGCAGATGGCCGCGGACAGGCGAACCCCACGAGCCCGCACCAGCAAGACTGCCAGGTCCAGGAAGAGCGAGCCAGACTCGCGCGACGTGCCGCCTAGCGTCGACCTCGAACGCGACGAGCGCGATCAGGCGACGTTGACCGACCGCGCCTATCGGCAACTCGAGGAACTGATCGTTACCCTTGCCTTGCCGCCCGAGACCATCCTGTCGGAACAGTCGCTGGCGGTGAAACTGGGCATCGGCCGCACCCCGATCCGGGAGGCGCTGCAGCGGCTGGCCCGCGACGGCCTCGTCGTCATCCTGCCGCGACGGGGCATCCTGGTGTCGCAGATCAATCTCAGGACTCAGATGCGTCTGCTGGAGGTACGCCGCGAGCTCGAGCGGCTGATGGCGCGCGGCGCTGCCGAGCGCGCAACGCCGGAGGAAATCGCTCAATTTACGACTATCGCCAGGGACATGCGCCGCGCCTCCGATGAAGCCGACGACATGACCTTCATGCGGCTCGATCGCGCCTTCAACGAACTGGTCAGCCAGGCCGCGAGAAACGAGTTCGCCTCCCGTGCCATGGGCCTGATGCACGGCCTGTCCCGACGCTTCTGGTACCAGCACTATCGGGAAGTCGGCGACCTGCCGCTGTCGGCGCGCCTGCATGCCGACGTCGCTGAGCGGATCGCCGCGCGCGATCCGGAAGCCGCGGCGAAAGCGTCCGATCGCCTGCTCGACTACATCGAAAGCTTCACCCGCAAGACCATCGAGACCTGATCACAACACCACGACGCTGCGGATCGCAGCGCCGCGTCGCAGCGCCTCGAAACCCGCGTTGACATCTTCGAGCGAGATGCGCGCGGTGATCAACTGATCCAGCTTGAGGCGGCCGTCGAGTGCGGCCTGCGCCAGCATCGGAAAGTCGCGCAGCGGCCGCGCGCCGCCATAGCTCGAGCGCCGCATGCGCTTTTCCTGCATCAAGGAACCCCATCGAAACGCGACGTCCTGCGCGACATCGATCTTGCCGAGCCAGATGACCTCGCCGCCTGGCCGCACCGCCTCACTCGTCATCCGAAACGCACGCGCACTGCCGGCCGACTCCAGAACGAGCTCGACGCCGCGGCCATCGGTCAATTGACGCGAGAGATCGATCACGTCCTCTTTGGCGGCGTTGATCGCGTGCGTTGCCCCGAGCTGCTTGGCCAGATCGAGTTTGTTGTCGTCGAGATCGACGGCAATGCCGGCGCCGGCCATACGCGCGCCTTGCACGGCCGCAAGGCCGACCGCGCCGCATCCGATCACCATCACGCTGTCGCCGTAGTGGATGGACGCGACATTGAGCGCGGCGCCCACGCCGGTCATGACGCCGCAACCGATCAGGCAGGCTTGATCGAAGGCAAGCTCCTTCGGCACCACGATCGCCTGTTGCGCCGGCACGATGCAGTATTCAGCGAGCGCGCCGAGATACATCAAATGTTTGAGCTCACGCCCGTCGCCCAGCCTGGCGCGACTGCGTCCGTCGAATTGCACCGCGAGCGGCGCCTGTCCCAGGTAGGATTCGCAGAGGATCGGCAGGTCGCGATCGCAATAGAAGCAATGCCCGCAATGCGGATTCCAGGAGAGGACGACGTGGTCGCCGACCGCGACGCCGCGCGCATTCGGCCCGACCTGCTCGACGACGCCGGATGCTTCATGACCGAGCAGGATCGGCATCGGATTGCGCAGGCTGCCTTCGATCACTTCGAGATCTGTATGGCAAAGCCCCACCGCCTTGACGCGGACGAGCACGTCGTCGGCCGCGAGTTCGCCCGCCTCGACCGTCTCGATGACGAGCGGCGATTTCGGCGCGTGCAGCACCGCCGCCTTGTATTTGAGCCCCACTTCCAGATCTCCCGCCCTGCCCTGTTTCAGGATGCGGCCCGAAAAGCACCACTGTCTTTCCGCAGCGCCGCCAGCGCTGCGTCGATATCGGCGGAACTCATTTCCCACTCGTTGCCGAAATTGGCAACCACCGCCTTCATGAACGGCTCGACCAGCGATTTTGCCGTGGCGTCATCGTTCAAGTGCTCGGCCAGGATCGCCAGCGCCAGTTGTCGCGGCTCCTCCCCCTCGTAGCTCCATTCAAAACCGTTCGCGGTGTAGCGGTGCAGATCGAGCCTCTGATCGAGCGGCCGGCCATCCACCGTGACCACGACTCCATCGATAGTGCGGTCTCCGCAAAACCTTTTCATGCGTGGTTCCTCCCGACACCTCAGAGTCTTAGCATGATCCTTTCGGAAAACCGGTTTCCACTTTTCCGGATCTTGCAGCAATGATAGATTAGTGATATATCACACGCTAATTCAAATGTCATCCAAGTTCGACATCGGGAGGTCGGCCATGGAACTCGCATCAACCGCCATGTCGGATCGACAACGCCGCTACCGTGAAACTTATCGCGAGCGGGTCGCCGGCTGGTACAATGGCTGGCTGCACGTCTTCATCATCTACGTGATCGGCTTCACCGCACTCTACATCTACCTCGCCAATGTCCGCGACCTGCGCGCATGGGAATTGCTGATCGTCCCCGTGACTTTCCTGGGCGCGAATTTCTTCGAGTGGTGGATCCACCGCTACGTGATGCACCGCCCCTCGCAGATCAAGGCGTTCCGCGCGATCTATAACCGCCACACCTTGATGCATCACCAGTTCTTCACCGATCAGGAGATGCGCTTCGCCGACCATCATGATTGGCGCGTGACCTTCTTCCCGCCTTACGCCCTCGCGACCTTCACCCTGATGTCGATCCCGCTCGCGATTGTCGCCGGCTATCTCATCTCGGCCAATGTCGGATGGCTCCTGATCGCGACGACGACGTCGATGTACCTGATCTATGAGTTCATGCATTTCTGCTGCCATGTCGAGGAGAACTGGTTCGTCCGCAACGTGCCGATGGTGAACACCATCCGCCGTCATCACACCGCCCATCACGACCAATCGATCATGATGGAGCGTAACATGAACCTCACCTTCCCGATCATGGACTGGCTGTTCGGCACGTCCGATCTCGATCGCGGCCTGCTCGGTCATCTCTTCAACGGCTACGAGACGCGCTTCGTCAAGCGCAACATGCGCAAGACCGCGCGTACCCCGCGGATCGATCCGGCCGTAAGCTCCGTGCCGGCGGAGTGACCACCATGGCCGGCATCGAGCCGAATGGCCTCGCGCTGGTGCTGTTCGCGGCAGCCTTCGCAGCCTGCTGCCTCAGCTTCTTCACGCTGGTCGGCATGTTTCCGCCAAGTGCCAGGCCGCAATCGATCGCGGGCGCCGCCGGCGGGGTGCTCGTGCTCGCCAATCTCGCGTTACTCGTGATCCTGCTCGCGGGTGTGATCTTGTTCGCACACGAGATGCTGCGCTGGACCTCCGTCGTGGTGTTCGGCGGCCTGATCTTCCTGTTCATTCCCGCGGTGTTTCAGGTCATTCCGGGTGCGTGGCGCGACGGCCGCAGCGGGCTCGCCGTCCTTGGCCTAGTCCAGATCGCCGCGCTCGCGCTGATGCTCTCCCCGCTGCAGGGGTTTACCGCCTCATAGAGGAGTGTGCCGATGCCCTTCCCGATCAAGACAGCCCTATCGATCATCGTGCTGCTCGTCGCTTGCGCCGCCTATTTCTACCAGGACTCGATCGGGCAGCATGGTCCGAAGATCGCGATCATGGTGCTCGCTCCGTTCATGGTGATCGCGATGTGGATCTTCCCGGAGGTTACGCGGAAGTGAAGCGCTTGGTTTCTCAGTAGTTGATCTCCATTCGCAGGCCGCGAACGTCGATCTCATCGCCGCCGAGCCGCGCGTTGCTGTCGCGGGCTGCCGCCGCGCAGGCACAGGCATCGATCAGATCGTCGCGTCCGATCCCGGTGCCGCGACGTTGCGCCAGCCAGCTTGAAAGCTTGACGAAGCCCCGCTCGGCCAACAGTTTCAAGCGCTGCTCGCGGCCTCGCTCCGACTTCTTGCCATCCAGACGGATCTGCTTGCCGAGATTTCGGAAGATCAGTTCCGGATGTGCCTCGCCGATGGTCGCCTGACGCTTCGGCGTGATGAAATCGTCGACCTCCCTGATCTTGTCCCTGATGTTCCAGAGCTGGCAGGACACGCCCATGCCCGGGCCCTCGTGATGCCAGTAGTACCGATTCGCCGAAGCCTGGTCCGCAAACTCCCAAAGATTGCGCCGCGCGCCGAGAAACACCGAAGCGCCGACCAGTTCGCGGGCACGCAGATCGCAGGTCCGGTGCCCCCTCATCGTCAGGCCAATCGGCATGTCGATCATGGCGCGCTTGTGCGCGGCCGCGAGAAGCCGATCCAGGCGCGGCGAATAGTCGAAGCCGTGACTGCCCTGATCGTCGATCCAGGCCACCACCCAGCCGCCGCGAAAGCCGTCGAGACCGAGATAGCAGGACACGTCCGCTCCTTGTTTGTTGCGGTTACATTCTACGATGCAACTCTTGATCTTCAATACCAGCATATGCAGCTAATGTAATTGCGAGCATCTGCAGACGATCGCCGCGGCGGACGCGACGAAGTCGCATCGGATAACAGGAGACGGACATGCCCCTCGTTCGCATCGATCTTCGCAAGGGCAAGGACGCGGCGTTCCGGCAGGAAATTGGCCGCATCGTATATGACGCACTCATCAGTGTCGGCGTGCCGGAGAAGGACCGGTTCCAGCTCCTCAGCGAGCATGACGCAGATGGCTTCCTGTTCGATCCCGATTATCTCGGCATCCACCGCACCAACGATCTCGTGATCATCCAGATCACCTGGAACGAAGGCCGTACCACCGCGCAGAAGCAGGCGCTCTACAAGGCGATCGCCGACGGCCTGCACACCGCGCTCGGGCTACGCCGTGAAGACATCTTTATCAACCTCGTCGAGGTCAAGAAGGAAAACTGGTCGTTCGGCAACGGCATCGCTCAATACGCGAGCTGACACGACCGCGTCGTCGTCAGACAGTCTTTCCTGTTCGGCCTTGCACCCGCCCCGTTTCGCTATTCCTCGAACAGCGCACGCACGTCCTCTTCGGTGAGTGCCGCGCCGATGCGTCCCTCGCGATCGAACAGGCTGTCGGCCAAGGCGCGCTTCCGCGCCTTGAGCTCGTCCATCTTCTCCTCGATCGTACCCGATGCCACCAGCCGATAGATGAAAACTGGCTTGTCCTGGCCGATACGATGAGCGCGATCGATCGCCTGTTCCTCGACCGCCGGATTCCACCAGGGATCGAAGATGACCACCGTATCGGCCGCCGTCAGGTTGAGCCCGACGCCTCCGGCCTTCAGGCTGATGAGGAAGACATCGCTGTTGCCGTCCTGGAACGCTTCGATCGCGCGCTTGCGATTGGTCGTTTGTCCGGTCAGGACGCTGTAGCGGATAGCTTCCGCATCGAACCTGCCCCTGATCAGGTCGATCATCGAGGTGAACTGCGAGAAGACGATGATCTTCCGGCCCTCGCTCAGGAGTTCGACAACCATTTCCATCAGCCGCTCAAGCTTGGCCGATGGGCGCTTGGCGCGATCGTCGAGCTTCAGCAGCGCCGGATCGCAGCAGGCCTGGCGCAGCCTGAGCAGCGCTTCGAGAACGATGATGTGGCTCTTGGCCAGGCCGCGCTCCTGGATCGCCTTACGGACCTTGTCCGACATCGACAGGCGAATGGAATCGTAGAGGTCACGCTGACTGCCTTCCAATGCGATGCGCTCGACGATCTCGCTCTTGGCCGGCAATTCCTTAACCACCTCCGCCTTGGTCCGGCGCAAGAGAAATGGTTTCACGCGCTGCGCCAGCGCTGCTGCGCGTCGCGTATCCGTGCGCTTCTCGATCGGGATGCGCCAGCGCCGGCTGAAATCCGCCTTGTCGCCAAGATATCCCGGATTGGCAAAGCTCATGATGGACCAGAGCTCGCCGAGATGATTTTCCACCGGCGTCCCGGTCAGGCAGAAGCGATGCCGCGCTTTGACGCCGCGCAACCAGCGGGTGGTCGCGGCATTGGGATTCTTGATCGTCTGCGCCTCGTCCAGCACGGCCATGTGCCAATCGCGAGACAACAGGACATCGTGATCCCGCGCAATCAGCGGATAGGTAGTCAGGACAAGATCATGGTCCGCAATGGCGGCGAAGCTCTGCTTGCGATCCGAACCGTGAAGCACGAGCACCCTCAAATCCGGCGCGAACTTCTGCGCTTCGTTGAACCAGTTCGTCGTCAGGCTGGTCGGCGCAACGACAAGGGCGGGCTCGCTGAGATGACCGCGCGCCTTCTCCAGCGACAACAGCGCCAGTATCTGGACGGTCTTGCCGAGCCCCATGTCGTCGGCCAGCACACCGCCAAGACCGCTCTCGCGCAGCAAGTCGAGCCAGCCCAACCCCTGCGCCTGGTACGTCCGCAGTTCAGCGCGAAAATTTGCGGGCAACGGCGGATTCGACAATTCGCGATCCCGAAGCAGATTGGCGAGGCGCCGAAGACTGTCGGCGCCGCGGAAAGCAAATTCGCCATTTTCAAGCGCCAGCAGCGGCACGACATCCGCGCGCGAGAGCCTGATCTTTCCGGATGTGTCACCGAAAAGGCCGCTCAAACTGAGGCTATGAAGCGCAAGCACGAGCGGCAGGAAGCGATCTGCCGCGAGCGACAGGTGGCGGCCGTCGGCAAGCGGAAGATAGAAGTGGTCCCCTGCCTCGGCGAGCTGCTTGATCCGATCGGGCGTGAAATTCGGTGTCGCAACCAGGGCGGCCAGGACCGGCGCCAGATCGCGTCGCTCGCCGTCGATTTCGACGCCGAGCGCCAACTCGAACCAGTCGATACCGCTGGATTCCAATTCGGCATCGAAGACGCCCTGCGACTGCACCAGCCGATACGGAAAATCATCATCGACCAGCACATCGAAGCCTTCCGCGCGCAATTCGGAAACGCCGAACTCGAGAAAATCGAGCCAGGCGTGAGGCTCCCCGAACGTCAGATCGTCGACATGACCGGCATCGAGAAACGGGTGGATCAATTTCGCTTCGCGGAAATCGAACTCTGACAGCCGCTTGCGCGTGCCTTTCTCCTTCGACCGCCGCCGTGTGATCGTGTAGACCTCGCCGGCCTGAAATGCTTCGAGCGGATTTTCCCTTTCCCTGGGCTCGATCTCGATCGGGCCGTAGCGGAAACTGAGATGGGCAACCGCGGTCCGTTCGGGCCTGTCGTGGAAAAAGTGGGCACTTGGGCCCTCGCGTCCCCGCTTAAGCCGCAGGATCGGAATCGGATCGTCGTCGATCTTCACCGCCGCTGCCGGCGTTCCCGGCAACAGGCCACGATGAAGCTGCGGCAATCTCTCGCCGAGGCGGCGCGCCACTTCCGCAACTTGCGCGCGCGGGATGACGGGCGCCGACAAGAGCTGATAGGAAAGTCGAGGCGGCAGGCCCAGTTGGACCGGGCCGATCACGCCTGCGGCCTCATCCATATAAACCGGCGGCTCGGCGTTGAGGGCCGTCGCTCCCCGCACGGTCAGTTGCGGGGAAACTCCTTGCTTGCTGGCCTGCTGCCAATCGATGCGCCCCTCGCGCGCCTCGCCCCACTGTAGCGGCCGCCCCTTGTGATCGCGCCAGAACGCACGTCCGGTCGCGATGATTTGCTGCAGGAGCGCGAGGGATTGCAACCGAGGTGGGTGATAGTACGCCCCTCGCTCTCTCGTGAGCCGCATCAGAATGTCGATGTCGGTATCGCGAAAATACTTCGGTGCACGTTCGGCCGAGAAACTGGAAATGTTCGGACGCGTGGGACTGCTCCCGAACGTCCCGTCCTTGCGCATCTGGACCGAGAGTAGCGACACTCCCAGCAACGGCATTTGCGTGCCCGCTTGAGCGGGCTGCAGGCAGTAGAGCAACCGATGCGTCACATCGACGGGATAATCGTCGCCGCGCACGGCGGCGCCGATACTGTCGAGCCATGCGGTGACATCGTAAGGCAGAATCGACACGGAGCGGACGGGCGTCTTGCCGATGTCCGTTTTCTGCTCGGACGGCAATACACCGCTCAGCGCCTGGAGCATCGTCGCCACGACATGCTTGCAATTGGCTCCGATCGGACAACTGCACGTGCCGTCGAGGTCGATTAGACGCCCATGGTCGAATTCGAGCTCGATGTCGACACGATAAGGGCTGGGCTCACCTCCACGTACCTTGCTGCGAATGCGCGTGAGGTCGTCGCTGATTTCCAATCCCGTGACGCGCCCTTGGGCCTGATAGGCGTAGCCCTTCTCAAATGCAGAACGGCTGAAGAAGCTGTAGATGTCCTTTGTCTTCACGACATCCGGGAGCACCTGACCAAAATCCTCGACTACAGACATTTGCTGTGATCCGGCAATAACGAGCGGGATCCGTGACTTTTCGCAATCACGCCCGCCCGAACAGCTTGGTCATAGTAATGCGCCGAAGTCGTGGTGCAAATTTGCCTGGCGCGGCCGAGCCCCACCGCGCCGGTTCATTGCGAAGGTCCGGTTCTTTTCAACAGAAATTTTGGTGAGTCGAGACTTGCTTGGAAAGGAGTACCATCGCGGTCGGTTCCCGCCTCTCGCCCCCTGTCGTGGGTAGCCGTGCGTTTCTCACGCCGTTCTCTGAACTGCGCTTCAGGTCGCAGCGGCGGAGGCATCCGCTTCCATCGCCGAGATCTTGCCGGTGTTGAAGTCGACGACGAATGTCACGATACTGGATTTCACGGCCGCCGTGGCCTGCACCGCGCTTCCGCTCGCATTCTGCGCCGCGGTTGCCGACACGGCGGCGCTGTTCATGGCGAAGGTGAATATCTGGCGGTTGCCGACCTTCGCGCTCGATACCATCGTGTATTGTTTTCCCGTGCCGCCGCTGCCAACTCCGGCGGAACCGCCGAACAGCGTCGACGATGCGCTGGAGCCATCGGGGCTGTAAATCTGGACGTCGCTGTTGTTGGTCAGCGCGTTGCCCGTGGCGGGGACGTGGAAGCCATTGAAGGAGAACGTCTCCGAGAAGCTGCGCTTCTGGAGGATCGTGCCGGACGGCGGCGCGTCGCCATTCGCGTCAGTCGAGGCCGCATTGCGGTTGCCGGCAGTCACCGTCACTTCGGTGGTGCTGGTCAGCGAAATCCCTGCGAGTTCTTCGAAGCTGACTGGCTTACCGCCTGAAGAGGACGGTTGTGCCTTGTCGGACGAAGAATGCAGCGGCTGCGGCTTGCCCGCCGCTCTCAGCGATTGGACCAGGGCCGACAGCGTGTCGGCCGCGACCTGCTCTATTTTTGACTGGGCCAAAACCTGCTTCGCGCGACCGGAGAGATCGACAATGTCGGCCGGATCGCCCGAGGACTTCGTGTCAGATGACGCGGCGCTGTCCGGCTGAAGATCGTCCGCCACGGACGGGACATGGCTACAGTCACACCACTTCGAGCGGCACGAATGGTCCATCGGGCAACCGCACGACAATGGCATCGTCCGGCCGCACCTCGCCGCCTTCAACGACAATGCCCATCACGCCGCCCTTGCGAACGAGTTTGCCGTCAACGCGCGCGATGATCTCGCGCAGCATCCCCGGCTGAAACGTATCGATCTGCACGCAACAACTGCGCAAGCCGGTGATCTCGACGACCGCATCGCGCCCGATGTGCAGCCGCGTGCCCACTGGCAGCGCCATCAGGTCGATCCCGCACGTAGAGATGTTCTCGCCGAGGTCGCCGGGCTGCGCGACGAAGCCCTTGCTGGTCAGATCCTCGATGAGCTCGGCCTGGATGAGATGAACCTGCCGCAAGTTCGGTCGCCTGGGATCACGCGCCGCATCGAAGCGATGCTTGACCAGCGGCCCACAATGCGCGTCGCCTTCGATGCCGAGCCCCTTGCGCAGCACGACGACGTCTTGCCGATGTTTGGTGAAGCTGTGCGTGCCGCTGAGGAAAACACCGAGCACGAAAGGCGTCTGAATTTCGGTCAAACCAGGCATGGCACAAACTCCCGTTGTGCTGACATGCGTTGGTTGACGTTAACGCCTACGCGGCAAGCTCGACGAGCAGACCGTCTGCTTGTTGTTTTTCACAGCGAAAACAGATTGGCAAGCCTAACTATCAGGCATGAGGTGCCTAAGCCGGTTTGCCGTCGTCGAGACTGACGATGACAGCGGCGTTGGCGATGATGATGGCATCGCTGCCCTGCTCGGCCGGAATCTCAAGCCCGCCCTTGACCGCGGTGACGGTCACCGTGCCGTAAGGCAATTCCTTCGCGACCACAGCGGTGTCGACCGCATCGGGGTTCGGCACGGCGATGGTAACATCGACGAACATGTCGTTGGCAGTCTTGCCGAGCATGCGGAAGAAGCCGAGGCTCGAGTGACGGATCGCGTCCGAGACCGCGCGCCGCGCCGCCTTGGTCGCATCCTTGCCGTGAACATCGACGCCCATGCCCATCTCGGTGATACAGCGAACGCGTGCCATTGGATTTCCTGTCAGTTCGACTGCAGGGAACCAATCATATTCCCGGTTCGTAAGCAACCAGTGCTCTTGAAGCATGACATCCCGCCACGACTCTCGACAGCGATCGGCGAGGCTCTTTGTCAGTGATCAACTCCTGAGCCGAACAGGAACCTCTGTCGCAAGCACTGGTTCTGACCGCAAAGGCCGACACCTGTCGGCCCATGGTGCACGGTCGACCAGACGGAGACGTCCATGACAAAGTACTCGGAGGGCAAGGAGCGGTTCTTTGCGAATGGCTACGAGAGACGCGTCCTTCCCGATGTAGGACATTTCATCCCGCGCGAAGCGCCAGCCGAGGTTCTCACCGCCATTCGAGAGCTGTTGTCGGCCCGTGCGCTTTACAAAGCCATTGGTTAGATCATCGCGGCCCGCGTGCGTGGTCAGCGAGGGCCGCCGCTACCAGACCGACGGGACGAACCGATAGCGCACGTGCGAAGCATACTCCTCGTAGCCTTTCAGCTCCGCCCTCAGCGCGCTTTCCTCATGCAGGGTCCGCCAGGCGATGCCGAGGATAAACACCACCGACATCGCAAGACCGATCCAGGAACCGAGCAACAGCGGCAGGCCGACGATAAGGAGCAAAGCACTCGCATACATCGGGTGGCGGACGATGGCGTACGGTCCGGTATCGATCACCCGCTGATCCTCCTGGATCTTCACCACGGGCGCGGCAAAGGTATTTTCCCGAAACGTCCACCACACGCCGAGCAGATAGAGCACGGTGAGGACACCGCCAACCACCTGCAGCCAGACCGGCACCGCGCTAAAACCGGTGCGTGCGGCATCCCATGACATGAAGATCATCCAGGCGCAGAACAGCACGATGAAGAGCGTCAGCCAGATCCGGTCCCACGGCTTTTGGTCGCGCTGCACCGGTGAGCTCATGCGCTCGCGCAACAGCCGCGGATTGCGCTTGGCGAGCCACAGGGTAATCGCAAGGCCGCCGATCGCGAATATGGCGAGGAACGCCCAGCCTCCGGGATAAGCCAGGGTGCCGGCCGGCCACAGGATCATAGCGCCCATGATCGCGGTCCAGACCACGATCTGAAGAGTGACTTTCACCATGACATGCTCCGTCGCGTCATCCCTCACGCCGGCACTGGCGCCGCCTCGGCCTTGACCTTGGCAAACGGCCTGAACGTCAGCGCGATCAGGAACGCGCCAAGTCCAACCGCCCAGGAGCCGATGTAGAGCCAAGCGTAACTGGCGAAGGTGTCGTAGATCAGACCTCCCGCCACCGGCCCTGTCGCCATGCCCAGGCTGCCTGCCATGGCGGTTCCGCCGATCACGGTGCCCATCATCCGCAACGGAAAATTCTCCCGCGCAAGCACGGCATAGAGCGGCATGGTGCCGGCATAGATGAAGCCGAACACCGCCGCAACGGCGTAGAACGCGGAGAGCTCCCGCACGAAGGCATAGGCGAGCGCGCCGAAGGCCTGCGCGAACAGGCCCGAAACCAGCACGCGCTTGGCGCCAAAGCGGTCGCCGAGCAGGCCGAACGCGATACGGCCGCCCATCCCCGCCAGACCCTCGACGCTATAGATCGTGACTGCGGCGATCATCGGTATGCCGCAGCTTATCGCATAGCTCACGGTATGGATGATTGGCCCCGAATGGGTCGCGCAACAGAAGAAATTGGTCGCAAGCAGCACGATGAACTGCGGCGAGCGCAGCGCTTGCGCCAGCGACATCGCCGGTTGCGGCTCGCCTTCGCCGGCGGCAGGGCCGTGTTCGCGTTCGAGCGCCGGCGGGCGGCGCACCAACAGCGATACGGGAATCATGATGCAGGCGACAGTAACGGCAAGGATCTGAAGCGAGGTTCTCCAGTCATGGATCGAGACGAGCCAGGCCGCGAGCGGCGACATGGTCATGGGCGCCATCCCCATGCCTGCCGAAACCAGCGACACGGCAAGGCTGCGATGGGTATCGAACCAGCCGGTGACGCAGGCCATCATCGGCGCGAAGATCGCGGCGGCCGCGCCGCCCACCATCAGGCCGAAGATGAATTGAAACGCGACCAGCGATGAGGCAAGGCTGGCCAGCCCAAGGCTTGCCGCAAGCACGATCGAGCCGGTCAGCACCACCGGCAGCGGCCCGAGGCGGTCGGACAAGGTCCCCCAGATCATGCTGGTGAACGCCATCGCGATGAAGCCGATGGTCATGGCGCTGGACACGCCGGTGACCGACCAGCCGGTGTCCCGCGTAATCGGCAGGAGAAAAACCGGCAGCGAGAACATCCCGCCGATGGCAACGCAGCCCAGAAGCCCGCCGGCTCCGACAATCACCCAGCGATAGTGAGCATCCTTCATTCCGTGTCTCCACTGCAGCTATCCCTGGCTCCAAGACGAACGCGAGGCGCCAAAGACGACATGCAGGGGCTCACTTTTTTGCGAGGTCGCAGAAGGCGCTCAGAAAGAACCTGGCGCCGTCTTCAGTGGACATGATCGATCTCCGTTCGGCGCGAGCCTTTGCGGGCAGTCAGACGCGCGTGAAAGTCGGCGCTCAGCACCGCCAGGGTAACTTCGCCGAGACGCGCGAGCAGGAGCGCCTCCGCATCGTGAAACGCCTTGTCGAGCGCTGCATTGACGGCCTGTTCGACCAGGCAATCCGGCGCGTCGGTCCGATTGCCTATCGCAAGCAATGACGGGCAGCCCAGCGCATCATAGACATCGCGCAACGTCACCTCTTCGAGATCGCGCGCGAGCATCCATCCGCCGCCATGGCCCTTTTCGGATCGGACGTAGCCGCAGTCGCGCAGGCCGGCCATGATCCGCCGGATCACCACCGGGTTGGTGCACATCGCTTTCGCCAGCACCTCAGATGTCACCGGCCCGCCGTGCTCGGCCATGTGCAGCAGCACGTGAAGCACCCCAGATAGTCGGCTATCTCGTCTCATGTAACTTCAAATAGTTCGTGATGATTCATTGGTCAACCACCGCCTCGCCTACCTCGGCTTGACCAGCGGCAGGAACACGGTGTCGACCCAGGCTTTTCGCAAGGCCGGCGGCGGCGCCGAAAAGTTCATGATGACGTGGTACCGAAACAGGTCGCTGAGCAGAGAAGCCACCGGAGGCGTCAGCTTTGCCGCATCGATCTCGCCGCGCTTCACGGCGCGTTCCAGAATCGCCGAGAAAGGTCGTGCTCCACCTTCGATGAGAGCGGCGTGCAGATCCTTCGGTGTCGACCAGTTCTCCGAGAAATAATTGCTCGAAAACAGGGTGAAGGCCGCCGCCGTTCCGGCGGCGCGATCAGCCGCACGCTTCAGAAACTCCAGCAGCTCCGTCCGGACATCGCCTCGATCCGGCACCTCCAGCGGGTGCTTCGCCATTTGCTGCCGAATGGCCGCGACGGCAAGCGGCGCCTTCCCGTCCCATCGGCGCGCAAGCACGGGACGGCTCGTCCCCGCCCTTTCCGCGACCGCCTCCATCGTCAACCCGGCATAACCGCGCTCGGCCAGTTCGAGCCACGCGGCCTCCAGGATTGCCTCTTCCAACTCCGCGCCGCGCCGCCGCTCGCCCATAACTATGCTCACTCCAAATAAGATGCATTAATGTATCTTGACTCCGCATCACGGTTCCGACTAGATGCGTCAATGCATCTTATGCCCGGAGCCACGCTGTGACAAGAACGCCCCATTCGTGGCTTCGAACTATATCTCTGCCATTCGCTCTGACGGTTGCCGGATGCGCTTCCATGCCTCAGAAAACGGCGGGCACGCTGGCAACCTACAACAATCTGGGAGAGCAGAAGGGCATGCTCTCGAAGTCGAGAAATTACGTCGACGCCAACGCATTGGCGTCGGTGAAAACCGTACGCATCGTTCCGACGACGTTTGCCCATGGCGCGTTGGCGCAGGTGAAGGCGGCGCAGGATCGCGCGCTGGTCGCAAACGCACTTGATCGCGAGGTTTGTGTCGCTTTGAGCGACAAGTTTCAAATCGTCTCGCTACGTGAACATGCCGACCTGACCGTTCGAACTGTCGTCACCGACGTGCTGCCGACCGACAAGGCCGCGGCCGGCGTGTCGACAGCGGTGACCTTGGGCACCGGCGCAGCCTTGCCGGTCAGCGTTCCGCGTCTTCCCATTGGCCTGGGCGGCCTTGCCGTCGAGGCCGAAGCCGTCGACCGGAGCGGCGTGCAGCGCGCTGCGATGGTATGGGCCCGCGGTGCGAATTCGATCATGGACAACCCTCGCGTTTCCGAAGTCGGCGACGCCTATGGCTTGGCAACCAAGTTCGGCAACGAGTTCTCGCGGATGCTCGCCACCGGCAAGGAGCCGGGGGCCCTGGATATCTCGCTGCCCTCCGGTCAGCGCGTGCAGTCGTGGCTGGGCGGCGAACCGAAATATGCGACGTGCGACAATTTTGGCCGCGCGCCCGGTCTGGCGGGACTTCTCGCCGGCAAGATCGGCGCCCCGCCGGAGTGGACCGACAAGACTCCGCAAGTCGCCCGCGACTCCGGAAGGCCGTAGGATGGGTAGAACGGAGCGAAGCCCATCGCGGTGGAGCAAGTCGCGCGAATGATGGGTTTCGCTCCGCTCTACCCATCCTACGATGTCGTCCCTGCGGTCACTCTCCGCCTCCGCTCTTCGAGCTGCGGCGCAATCCGCCCTTCGCTCGCTCATTGCAAATCAGCCATCTCGTATAGCGGCCGGATTTCGATCTCGCTCGGTCCGGGCATGGGATTGGGGCAACGCTTTACCCAGGCGACCGCCTCGTCCATGTCCTTGACTTCCCAGAGCCAGAAGCCGGCTACCAGCTCGCGGGTTGCGGCGAAAGGCCCGTCGACGACCGTCCGGCTGGGACCATCGAACGCAACCCGCTTACCCTGCGAGGACGGTTTGAGGCCGTCGGCGGCGAGCATGATGCCGGCCTTACGCAGCTCATCATTGAATCTGCCCATCGCCTCGAGCATCTCAGTCGCCTCGGGCGTGCGGACAAAGCCCTTTTCGCTGTCTTCGGTAGCCTTCACGAGCACCATCACACGCATCGCCTGTCTCCTTGTTGTTCGAGCCGGCCTCATCGGCTTGGCATCAGAACGACGAACGGGATCTTCGTAGGCCGACATCGTCTCGCGATTTTTTTGACGGTTGAAAGAGGATACGAGTTCGCATTCTCGCGGCGCGTTGCGTCCGAGCTTTGCGTCACTTTCCACCCTCCTCGATAGCAGAGGGCGCAGGGAAAGCCGGGTGCCGGCTGCACCCGTGGGTCCCGTGCAACAGAAAGCACGGGGGTAGGACCACAGGTTCAACCGAAGCATTCCGGCTTTCCCTGCGCGATGGTTTACGGCTTACTTCGTGCTCTCCCCGGTGACCGGGCTCTTTTGCCACCGTCGCTCTGCGGATACTTGATCCACAGAACTTAGCGCCAGCGTCGGGGCGCCAGGACCACACGACTTCGCCGTCCGCTGATGTCACGCTCGTCAGTCGCGACACCCGCGTCCACCGCATCCCACCGCAACGTTCATGACGATCGCGAGCCGCCCCTCATCCGCCGTGAGACGCGCGGAGTTAAATCACTGATTTGCCCGACGGCGAAAGCGGAATATTTTTCGCTGATAGTCTGGACAGACTTCTGGCTGATTTGCCCGTCGGGTTGTTATGTCGCACCTAACGCGGCCGCATCGTCATTGCGAGCTCGTCCTTCGGACCTTCGGGATGCCGGCGGTCGTTGTGAAGCGAATGGCGAATTACGCTTTCTGCTTTCGCTCTTTGAGCTGCGCCGGAAAGCCAATCCGCTCTTCGCTCGCTATCGTCCGCCTCTCAAGTAGACGCGGTAAGCGGCTGGATCCGCCTCGAACTCCATTTTGCCTCGCGCTCGGGATTTACGAACGCGATCGCGATGGCGCCACCTACCAGCATAATGACCCCGCACATGAAGAAACCGGTGTTGAACCCGTCGAGCGGTGTCGTGGCGCTCTCGATGACACTGCCCATGATATAGGGTGCGAGCAGGCCGGCTGAGCTCGCGACTGCGGCGCCTATCGCGAGCAGCGCGCCGCGCTGCGCCGCCGGAGTGATTTCACCGACGACGGCATTGCCGATGACATAGATCGCCGAAGGCAGCGCCACCGCGAGCGTTGTCAGTGCAATTTTAACGGGGATGCCCGGAACGTACGGCAGCATCACCAGCGCAGCGCCGCCAAGCACGACGCCCAACCCGCCGAGGATGCCGCGCGCCACTCTGCTCGATACGCCGCGTGACAGCAGGCGTTGCGAGTACCAGCCGGTCCCAAGCATCGCGACCGCGCTGCCGCCGGCAGGCAGCGCTCCCAGGAATCCGATCGAGCTTTGCGCAAGGCCAAGACCCTTCACCAGGTACGCGCCTTGCCACGAGAGCGCCAGCGACAGGGCCCAGTTGGCCCCGAACGACGCCGCCCAGCACGCCAAGATCGTTGGGCTCAGCAGGAACTGCACGTAGCCGACCCGCAGGGACGATTGCGCTGCATCCTTTGCGCTCCCGGTGTCCAACGCCCCTTCGCGGCCGAAGACAAACCACAATGCGCACCAAACGAGGCCGACCAGGCCGAGTGAGCCGAAGGCCCAATGCCAGGTCCAACGAACAATGATCCAGTTAAGCAGCGGCAGTGCCACCAGGACGCCGATCGCCCCGCCTTGCACAATGACGGCAGTCGGAAGTGTACGCAGTTCGTTGGGAAACCATTTGTAGGCGGAATGCAGCGCCACCGGTGTCGCGGGACCTTCGCCGATCCCGAGCGCGATGCGACAGGCCACCAGCGTTTCGAACCCGACCGCGCCGATCATCGAAAACTGGGTCAGCGCCCAGATGAAGCCCATCGCCAGCAGCACCCAGCGCGTCTGCACCCGGTTGACCAGAAAGCCGGTCGCGACCGACGAGACCGCGAACAGCAAGAAGAAACTGGAACCGACCAACCCGAACTGGCGCGGGCCGAGTTGCAGCTCCTGCATGATTGGTACCGCGGCGATCCCGATCACCGCTTTGTCGGCAAAATTGATCACCATGAACATGAAGAGCAGCACCACCACGATCCAGGCGCGGTTGCGCTCGCTAGCGCGCATTGGACCAGCCGGAGAGAGTGCGAGCCGGCTGGGCCTGCGGACGTGCCAGCAAATAGAATGCGGCGACGTGCGTGATCATCAGCGCAGGCACGTAGATGATCGGGATCGCGTAAGTGGCGCCCAACTCCCCCGCCAGCGCGGCAAGGCCAACCTCGATGCCGTGGTAGTAGTCGACAATGATGTCGGCCGCACCGACGAGATTGAAGGCGACGACGAACAGCCAAAAGAGCGGACGTATGTTGACCGTGACAAGCGCCATGATTGCCAGCACCCCGGTTGCGAAGTCACCGTAGGCAGCGAAGCTGGCGAAGCCAGCCGGCAGATTGGGGCCGACGACGCCAGGAACGATGAAGACGAGCCCGAAGAAGCGGAAGCTGTGCAACGTAGCGATGGCCCGCTGCGCCTCGACCTGGTCCATTGCCTTCAGCCTCGGCCACACATACGCGCCGAAGCAAAGCAGCCACGGGACATAACCCATAACAAGATGTATCTGGAAAACGGTTGCCGTAGACATTTGGCCTCCTATCGGGTGTTGACCGGTGCAGCCTCGAACACTGCGCTCAGGATGCCGACCCGGCCCTCCATGAGACTTTGTCCCAGGTTGGCTGCAAGCTGCGCGAAGTTCGGCCCCATCACCACGCCGAGATTTGGCGAAGGCGGCGGGCCCGACGCACGCAACTCAGCGATCCAGGCTTTGGCGGCCTCGGTGTCATCGTGCCATTCCAGTGTGTGGAAACCGGCCGGCTCGATCGCCTCGCGCGTCGCGGCGGCGGTCAGAAGAAAGCTTGTGGCCGGCGTTCGTGCCCAAGGAACGGGATAGTGCGGCTCGCCGCCGTTCAGCACGACATCGTAGATTGCAAACCTGCCGTCCGACTTCACTACGCGCCGGATCTCGCGATAGAGCCGCGTCCGGTCGGAAATGTTCATTGCCACATGCTGCAGCAACACGACGTCGAAACGGCCGTCCTCGAACGGAAGGTCCAGCGCGCTGGCGGCCTCAAACGACACCTGACCGCTCTGCCCCGTTCGCTCGGTCAGATAGCGCGCGGCATCCACGAATGGCTCGCTGAGGTCGACGCCCGTCACCCGGCAGCCATAGGTCGCAGCCAAAAAGCGCGCCGGCCCGCCGACGCCCGAACCGACGTCAAGAACCGACATGTCGGCGCTCATTCCAGCCAACTTGGCAAGCTCGGCGGTCGCGGCGAGTCCGCGGGTGTGAAACTGGTCAAGCGCGGCTAGCTGCTGCGGCATGAGCCGCTGTTTCTCCGGCCCGAAGGCCGTGAGCGCCGTCTTCAGCCGCTCGGTCAAGCCGGTCGCGCGATAGTGATCGCGCACGCCGTCCAGGATATCGGTCATCGCAAGGCTCCCCTAAAGCATCAGGTTCGCACCGGATAAGTAAGACCGCTTCCGGCGCGCGACTATCCGCGATAATGTCGATGAGCCATGAAGCAGAACTTCACAGTCAGGCACGGCGCGCTCGACGGCGTGGAGGCGTTCCTGAGCGTTGCGCAGCACCGCAACTTCCGTAAAGCGGCCGCGGAACTCGGGGTAACTCCATCGGCGATCAGCCAAGCCGTACAAGCGTTGGAGGCGCGAGTCGGTGCGGCGCTCTTCGTCCGCACCACGCGCAGCGTCGGTCTGACAGAAGCCGGCGAGCGATTCATTTCGCGCGCGAAGCCCGCCTTCGCGGAGCTCGTTGCCGCAAGCGAGGTCGCACGTGAGCTGGGGCAGCGCCCGGCCGGACTATTGCGCCTCTCAGTGCCGCGCGCGGTGGTGCCGATTTTGCTGGAGCGGCTGATCGCATCCTTCTGCCGGACCTATCCCGAAGTCGAAGTGGAAATCGTCGCAAGCGGGGAGCTGGTCGACCTTGCGGCCGAAGGATTTGATGCAGGCATCCGGCTGGGCCAGTTCATCGCCGCCGACATGGTCGCGGTACGGCTGACGCCGCCGTTCCCGCTCGTGGTCGTTGGCAGCCCCGAATATCTGCAGCGACGAAAACGGCCGGAGCGCATCGACGATCTGCGAGACCACGCCTGCCTGCGCATGCGCCGTACAAACGGGTCGATTGCGCCCTGGCCCTTTGTTGACGGCAACAGGACGGTGGAGGCGATCGTCTCGGGGCCGCTGATTGCGCACGACTACCCCACACTCCTTGGAGCGGCGATAAAAGGTTTGGGACTCGCGCAACTGCCCGGTCCGCTTGCCAAAGCGCCGATAGCTGAAGGCCAATTGCAAGCACTACTGACGCCCTTCTCCGTCACCGCACCGGGGGTCTTTCTGTACTATCCAGGGAAACGTCAGGTCCTGCCCAAACTGCGTGCCTTCATCGAGCACGTGAAGAACGAGAGCGCTGATGCGTCGCGCGTCGGTACAATTGCCAGGAAGGTTCGCAAGATTCGCGGCGCAAACACTACTTGACTTGAGGGCAACAATGCGCAGGCGGTCAAGATAGACCGCGATTATAAGCATCAACCGGATTACCCACCATAGTTGGTGCGAGGAGTGGCTGATTACGCTTTCCGCCTCAGCTCTTCGAGCTGAGGCGGAAAACTAATCCGCCCGACGCTCGCTGGAGACGATACCGTCCCACCCAGCCATGGCAATCTCGGCTACAGCCTGGAGTTCGGCTCTGTCGGCGCCGTCACGGGCTCGGATCGCCATCCCGCTCTGCACAGTTTGCAGAAACCTCGCGAGCTTGGCGACATCGAGAGATTTTGGCAGCTCCCCTTCTGCGACGCCCTTTTCCAAACGGGCCATGAGCACATCAAACGCGCCGCCCCGTGCCGTGCGCATCAGGTCGCCCAGTTCGGTGTGGCCATCGCTTCCAACCGTCGCCAGCGTGACCATGCATCCGTGGGGCAGGTCGCAATCCGATCCCGTCATTGCAGCCGCGGAGTCGCGCAGGTACGCCAGCGCCGCGTCGCGCGCCGTGGCGGCCTTGCGAAACCGCCCCAGGACCAAGTGCTCATAGGTCGCGGAGTAGAACCGGAGCGCTTCGGCATACAGCTCATCCTTCGAGCCGAAGGCTGCATAGAGACTGGTCGAACCGACGCCCATCGCCTCCGTCAGGTCTGCAACCGAGGTCGCCTCGTAGCCCTTGATCCAGAACAGCTTCATTGCCTGCGCCAGAGCGGCTTCGCGGTCAAACGCGCGCGGCCGACCACGTCCACGGCGCGCGCATTCCGATGAGCTCTGATCCTTTTTTTGCATCGATCACTACATAAACATGTTGACGCCCCTGCGCAACGATTCTAGGAAGTATGAATTATGCAATGATCACTACATAAAAGGACGAACGATGATCAATTTGGCCGGAAAACGGGCGCTTGTGACCGGTGGCTCTCGGGGGATCGGGGCGGCCATCGCGCTCGCGCTCGCTGAACACGGTGCGGACGTCGCGCTGACCTTTCGGCACGCTTCCGAGCGTGCCCAAGCGGTGGTGACGTCGATCGAGCGGCATGGCCGCCGTGCCGTGGCCATCCAGGCCGACAGCGCCGATCCGATGGCCATCAGGCGGTCCGTCGATGAGGCCGTCGGAGCGTTGGGGGGGCTGGACATTCTCGTCAACAACGCCGCCATCGCGCTCTACGATACGATCGCCGACTTCAAGGTGGACGACATCGACGCGCTTCTCGCAGTCAACGTCCGCGGTCCCGTACTCGTCACGCAAGCGGCCCTCCCCCACCTTGGCGCAGGCGGCCGCGTGATCACCATCGGTTCCGCCGGCGCGGAGCGCATCGTCGGGGCGACCGGTACGGTCTATTTCATGACCAAGTCCGCGCTGCAGTCCTTCACCCGCGGTCTGGCGCACGAGCTTGGGCCACGCGACATCACGGCTAATCTGGTCCAGCCGGGCTCAACCGACACCGACATGAATCCCGCGGACGGTGAGTTCTCGGACTTCCAGCGCAACCTCATCCCGTTGGGCCGATATGGCGCGCCTGCGGATATCGCCGCCACCGTCGCCTTCCTCGCAAGTCCCGCCGCCCGCCAGATCACCGGGACCATCGTGAACGTCGATGGTGGGATGTTGGCCTGAAGGCCCGCAAACTGATTGCAACAAAGGCGCAGACTAGAGCGGGATGACGATTCGAAGAAAAGTCATCAGGCTCTAGCTCTTTGTTTGAGCATGATCGTCCTGCGCAAACGCTTCGCGTTTGTCGCGAGGGAAAACCGGTGTCCACTTTTCACCTGTTAGGCGTCGGGTTGTTGTGTCGCACCCGCTGCGCCCACCTCCTCATTGCTCGCGCAGCATCGCAGCAGGCGCGCCACGTAAGGGACGGCGGAAGATCTCAGCGCAGGCTACACCGGCGAGAGCAGCGCCGCCGCCGATCACGTGATAAGCATGCACCGGCTCTCCAAGCAGAACGATGGCTCCGAGCGCGGTGAGGACCGGCAGCAGATTCATGAAGACCGCGCAGCGGTTCGGCCCAAGGATGTGAACGCCGCGGACCCACAAGAACGGAAGAACGACTGAAGCCAGTCCACCTGCATACGCGATCAGCGGCAGCGTGTCGGCGTTCAGCGATCGCATCGGCGCGGGCGTCGCCAGGAAGGCCGGGAACATGATCGCCAAGGCGCAAAGCGCCTGCGTGTAGGTCGATTGCCACCCGGCGACCGGAAGGCTCCAACGCTTCAACAGCACGCCGTAGAGCGCATAGACCAGCGCCGCCAGAAACATAAGGGGGTCGCCGAGGTGGACGCCGCTCTGCGCGAGCGATGCCGGATCGCCCGCACTGACCAGATAGACGAGCCCGAGAAGCGACAGGATTCCGCCGCCGACCATCCCGATGGTCGGCGCGTCCTTCAGCAGAAGCGCACTCAATGCCACGGTGAGCAGCGGCGTCAGCGCGGTGAACACGGCCATGTTGGTTGCCGTGGTGCTTTCCGCCGCGAGGTAGGACAGGCTTTGGAACAGGCACATGGCCAGAAAGCCAAGAATGGCGAATTGACCAAGATGAGGCCAGATCACCGCGCGATCTCGCCACGCTCCCCCTGCAACGAACGTGCTCATCAAAAGCACCGCAAGCAACAGACGATAGAATGTGATCGCCTCCGGGCCGATCGTGTGGGCAGACATCCTGGAAACGATCACGTTTCCGGACCAGAGGACGATGGCGGAGAAGGGATACAGAAAGGCGAACTTGTTCTTCATGGCCGATGACGCGCTCATTGTTGAAGCCCGCGCTTACGACCTTTCACCACTGTCCGTATCGCTCTAGAGTGAACGTGGCTGTAGAGAATGGGACATGCAGAGCGATCCAACCCGCAAACATCTGGATTTTCACGACACCCGCCGCGCCATGGCTGCGATGGACGTCAACTATCCGGATGGCGCCTCGACGGGATGGCATTCGCATCCCAAGGGGCAACTGCTTTATGCGATCGAAGGTGTGATGATCGTGCGCTCGGCGGAGGGAACGTGGGTCGTTCCGCCGAACCGGGCGCTTTGGCTACCCGCAGGGCTGGAGCATGACGTGAAGATGTCGGGCGCCGTCAAAATCCGCACTGTCTTCATCGATGCGACGGCAATCCGACATATGCCGACGAAGAGCTGCGTGATCGACGTGTTACCGTTGTTGCGCGAACTCATCGTTGCGGCGGTTTGCATTCCGCCAGACTACCAGGACGGCGGCCGGGACGAACGCCTGATGCGCCTGCTCGCCGACGAGGTCACGGTGTCGGACGTGTTGCCACTGCATCTGCCTCTGCCGGGCGATGCCCGCATCAAGTTCATCTGCGAAGCAATGATTGATCAACCATCCGACATCTCGACCGCGGAACAGTGGGCAGCGCGATTGAATGTGACGGCCAAGACCGTACATCGATTGTTCGTCAAAGAAACCGGCATGACATTTGCGCAATGGCGCGAACAGGCGCGGCTTCTTTTTGCCCTCCGCAAGCTGGCAAATGGCGAGCGGGTCATCGATGTCGCATTCGATTGCGGCTATGCCAGCCAGAGCGCATTCACCGCGATGTTCCGGCGGCATTTTGGAAAACCGCCATCCGAGTTCTATTGCTGAACGACGCGCGTCTGCGAGGAACGGCGGATTACGCTTTCCGCCGCGGCGCAAGCGCAAGGCCGGTCTTGTTGATTATGGATCGCACTCCGTCGAGATCGTTTGTGTGGCGCGAAATCAATATTTCCAGAATATCCGTGGCCGCGCGTCAGTCGCGCGATACGGACAGCCCCGCGAGAAGCGGGGCGTACGCGGCGAGCCTGCGGGACACGAACTCAGTGAAGAGCCGCACGCGCTTCGTCTTACGTGTCTCCCCCTGGGTGAGAAGCCAGAGCGTTCCGTACATGTGCAGGTCAGTGCCCGGCACCCTCACCAATAGGGGGTCGGCATCTCCGACGAAGCACGGCAGTTTCGTCATCCCGACCCCTTGCTGTGCTGCAACGATCTGCGCCTCGGCGTCTGGGGTCCTGAACGGAACCCCCGTGGTACGAACCTCTCCCTCGCGGGCCCAGTCCGGGAGTCCATGATTGTTTATGACGATCCACCGGATGGGATCAGACGCGCCCGCACGCCACGCGGCTAGTCGATCGCGAGACATGTAGACGCCGCCGAACAGCTCCGGTCCCATCAGACCGTGAAGATTGAGCGGCAGGGTCTTGCGGTCGGAGACGATGCGGATCGCGACATCGGCCTCTCGGTTGGTCAGATTGGCCGGCTCGCCGGACGACAGGATTTCCATCTCGATGTCCGGATGCATGCGCGCGAAATCGGCGAAGTCCGGCATGAGCAGGTGTGCCGCGAGGAACGGCGGCAGCGTCACCCGCAGAAGCCCGATCGCGCTCTGGTCGCGTCCGAAGACGCGCGTCTCCAGCAAGTGCGACGACGCTTCCATCTGGTGCGCGAGCTCGACGACTTCCTCGCCAGCAGCCGTCAGGCGATAGCCCGAAGGCAGCTTCTCGAACATGTGCGCCCCGAGGTGTTCCTCGAGCTGGGCGATGCGTCGCAGCACGGTCGAGTGGTTCACCCCGAGGCGCTCGGCGGCGGCCCGCACCGAGCCTTCGCGCGCGACGGCCAGAAAGTAGCGAACGTCATCCCAGTCGATCATGGTGCAATCCTGCACCGCGGGGTTTGCCTTCGAAAGTCCGTGCCCAACACCATCGAACATCCTCTCGAACGTGGGGTAGCACGGTCGGGGGATCACTGCCTATGCCGACGAGCACGGCCAATTCCGAACGGCGCGCACCGATCGCGGCTGGCGTCAGTCGTCCAGTCGGAGCGATTTCGCACCACCGATGTGCGCGCTTCCGCACTCAACACCTGACACCGGCAGACCCATTTCGGAGTTCTCGGGGAACCTCCCCGATCAGCCAAAGACGGAGTGTGAAGGAAAGTCATGGGAAAGCTTGAGGGTAAGGTTGCAGTCATCACGGGTGGATCGAGCGGCATGGCGCTGGCGAGTGCCAAGCGGTTCGTTGAAGAAGGCGCCTATGTTTTCATCACGGGCCGGAGGCAGGAGGCGCTCAACGAGGCCGTCAGGCTGATTGGCCGGAACGTGACCAGCGTGCGCGGCGACGCGGCCAATCTCGACGACCTCGACCGCCTGTTCGACACAGTCAAACGGGAAAAGGGCAAGATTGACGTCCTGTACGCGAGCGCCGGCACGGGCGAAGCAGTCCCACTGGGCGAGATTACCGAGGAGCATTTCGACTCGACCTTCGGCCTGAATGTGCGCGGCACGCTGTTTACGGTGCAAAAGGCGTTGCCGCTGTTCAACGATGGCGGATCGATCTTCATGACCGGGTCCGTTGCTTCGATCAAAGGTTTTCCTGGTTACAGCGTGTATGCGGCGAGCAAGGCGGCGCTGCACGCATTCGCGCGCGGATGGCTCAACGAACTGAAGGGCAGGAATATCCGGGTGAACGTGCTGCACCCTGGGCCGATCGCCACACCGATGCAGGACCAAGTTCTCACCGAGGAGGCGAAACGCATGTTCGCATCTCTGATCCCGCGAGGAAAGATGGGTCGTCCTGAGGAAATTGCGGCGGCCGCGCTGTTTCTTGCGTCTGACGATTCCAGCTTCGTGAATGGGCTGGAATTGTCTGTCGACGGCGGCTTCTCGGCCATCTGAAAACTGGGGAAGCGTTATGAGCTACGCAATTATAGGGTTCGGCAAGATAGGCCAGGCCCTCGCCCATGCATTCGCCCGCAAGAACCTCGACGTGACCGTCGCGAGCCGCCGGCCGCCCGAGGCGTTGGCGCCGCAGGCTCGCGCGATTGGCCCCACGGTCGTCGCCAAGTCGCTGCGGGAAGCACTCGAGGCCGACACAATCATCTTGGCGGTCCCGTTCGGGGAGCATCGCGAGGTTGCGAAGGCCCTGCCGAGCTGGAAAGGCAAGACGATCATCGACGCGATGAACGCGTTGCTTCCTCCCGAGGAGCTGGACGGTCTCCCGTCCTCCGCCTTCGTCGCGAAGGCATTCACCGGCGCCAAGCTCGTGAAAGGCTTCAATCACCTGATTGCGGCCACGCTGGCTGCCGATCCGATCGTCGAGGGCGGGCACAGGGTCGTCTTTCTGTCTGGTGACGACGAGGACGCGATCGCTCCCGTGATGGCTTTGGCCAAACAACTCGGCTTCGCACCCGTCAAGCTGGGAAAGCTCAACGAGGGTGGCGCGCTGGTGCACGCACGCGGCCGCGTTTGGGGCCAGCTCATCTTCCAGGATTTATTCAAGAAGGAGCAGTAATCGAAGGCGTATGGAAGCTGTTCGAATCCTACCCCGCCGGCCGGGCTTTGGCGGACTAGTGAATAACATCTAGAAGCTCGCCGGGACATCCCGCTTGGACATTGAGCAACCCTGGGGCGGGTTAACGAAAGCGTAACCCGCCACTCCGGCAGCGCCGCTTGACCAAGGGCGATGGATTACGCCTTCGGCTAATCGACCCTAGGAGCTGCGACGGAAAACTGATCCGCCCTACACTCAACAAAGCCATGAGGGCGGAAGACAATGTTCATCGAGGCCTGATGTGCTTTCGCGTGTGATGTCGCCGGGACAGCGGACGGCGAGGCCCGGACCTGCGAATGGGTGCGGCCGACGATGGCTTTGGGCGGGCCTAGCTAGCGGCCGGCGTGAAAGCCCTTGAGGTTAAGACGTCCCGTAACGCCGTGCGGCCTCGATGGTCAGCACTGCGCCAATCGTCCTCCCCAGAAGTAGCGACGCTATTGTTGGACATAGCGGCGCAGAATTCTGATCTCGGCGTTGAGCGCGATGGAACGCGCTTCTGCGCCCAATCGCGCGAACTCGGCAGCGGACTCCACCCGCGCTTTCATCTCGCCCAGCAACACGGCGTGCACGTCTTCCTGCGTGAGCGCCCGACGCACACCTTCAGCCGATCCGTCGCTGAAGGAATGACGATCGACGGATGGACGCTCCTGACGAAGCGGCGCAGCTTCGGCGTTGTCGAGCGCCGCAACTAGCTCCCGAAGCACAGCAGTCTCGTCTTTGTCGCCCCGCTTCATAGCGGCGCGTAGGTCGCGGCGAAGCTGGGCTTTCATCGCCTCGCCCGCGTTCTCAGTCACAACGTCGTTCATATAACCTATTGCTCCCGATTGCTCCTTTCTATAAGAATTTTTGGGAACATTGTGGAGTCTATTTTCATGTCAAACATGCTTTTGACGGTCGAACAGGCCGCCGAAGAGCTGAAAGTCCATCCCAAAACCGTCCTCCGGTACATCCGCGAAGGTCGCCTCCAAGCCACGCGGATTGGCAAGGCCTATCGTATCGACCGCGCCAAGCTTGACGCTTTCGCCGGTATGGCGAGTGGGCGGACCCGGCCTCCTCGCGATGTCCGCGCGACGGTCATTGTTGAGATTCCGGCCCTAACTACCGAAGCGGCCGAGCGCATGGCGACCTTTCTCGGCGCCGCGGCGCTGGGAGGCGACGCCGAAACCAGACCGCTACATTTCAACACGGCCTTTGATCCGACCAGCGGCGATCTGAAGATCGTGCTCATCGCTGCTCCGTCCGATTCAGCAAGGCTGCTCGAGCTTATCGAACTGCAACTGGGACTTTCGCGATGAGAGATCCTGTCTTTCGCAGCGAAGCCGGTGCAGTGGAGGTCATGCGGGAATACCGCGCCGTGCTCGACCACTGGCCTGTGCCAAAACAGGAGATTGAACTGTCGACTTCGCAAGGCGCGACGTTCGTGCTCGCCTGCGGTCCCGAGACGGCGCCTCCCGTGGTCCTGCTCCACGGCGCCCAGGCGAACAGCGCCGCATGGCGGCCCGACATCGCACTCTGGTCAAGTCGCTTCCGGCTTTATGCGGTCGATATGATCGGCGAGGCGGGACTGAGCGCTCGGGTGAGGCCGCCGCTCATCGGCGACACCTACGCGATCTGGCTCGACGATGTCTTCACCGGGCTTGGACTTGCCCGTGCAGCGCTGGTGGGCACATCACTCGGCGGCTGGCTGGCGCTCGACTATGCCATGCGGCGGCCGTCACGAGCTTCCGCGCTGGCGCTGATCTGCCCCGCAGGCATCGGACGGCAGAAGAACTTTCTCCTCGCTGTCGCACCCTATTTGCTGCTCGGAGCCTGGGGAAAGCGGAAGATTGTTGAAAAGGTGTTCGGACCAGCACCGAAGCATCTACCGATCGATCTTGAGGCGATTTCCCCTCTCATGGAGAGTATCAGCCGGGCTATCAAACCACGCGCTGTCAGGATTCCGCAGCTTAGCAATGCAGCACTGGAGGCGCTCGCAATGCCGCTCCTCGCCATCGTGGGCGGGCGTGACGCGCTTATCGATTCTTATGACACACGCCTTCGGCTCGAGCGGCATGTTCCCAACGCCGAAGTCTATTTCATTGAAGAGGGTTATCACTTCTTGCCAGACCAATCGCAACGAGTGTTCGATTTCCTCGTCCGCAGCCTACAAGGGCACGATCCTCACGATTCCAAGTCATGCCCCGCTTCTGATGAATGACGGCGAGCCGACGCGACCTGCCGTCGGTGATCGGGATGCTCTTCGATTCGGCGCCCTGCGCATCCTCGGTGGCGTCGCACCTATCGCTTTGTACCTCGGGACCGCAAACCGATAGGAGGCATGGAATGGCAACAACATCATCTGACGTTCCCCTGCGGCGGACTATCCGTCGTCAACAGCTACGTGAGATGGTTCCGCTCGCCGACAGCACGATCTACGAGATGGAGCAGCGGGGCGAATTCCCGAGGCGCTTTGCCCTGTCGCCCCGCACCGCGAGCATGCCGCCGCAGCGGCTTCGCCTGCGGCGGTGATTGCAACGCTCAGTCGGACACATCAGCCGCCTGTCAAGAAGCGTGCGCGCCTCGCGGACGGCGAGGCCGGGCCTGGGAATGGCTGGCGGCCGACGAAGCCTTCGGGCGGGCCTGGCTCGCCGCCGGCGTGAGCGCCCCCTTAGGTCAAGACGTCCCGTAACGCCGTGCGGCCTCGATGGTCAGTCCCTTGCCGACAGCCCCGAACGTATCTCCATCAATCGCCCGCGCCGCTGGCAGTTTCGCCGTGATTGCCTTGCGGACATGGGCCAGTTGAACCGACCCTCCGGTCAGAAACACCGCGTCGATGTCCGCTCCAGCAAGGCCGGCCTGCTTCAGGCAAATGTCGATCCGCGCCTCGATGCGGTCGGCGAGACGCTGGGTGTAACCGACCAGATCCTTGCGTCGCACCTCGGCTTCGAGGCCCTTCTCAATCCACTCCAACGCGATGTTGGATTTCGGCGTCTCCGAGAGCCCTATCTTGACGCCTTCGACATCCATCGCAAGCGTGTGTCCGCGCTGCTCGTCGAGCACCCGCACCAGACGATCGAGCAATTCCGGCTGCTTCGCCTCATAACGCACCTGACGTATTTCGCTGATGACTTTCGAGTCATACATGCGGTTGATGCTCGACCATGTCGCGAGGTCGTGGAAATAGCTCGACGGGACTTCCAGATCCTCCCGCTTCATGGCCGAGCGATAGCCGAGCAACGGCATCACGACACCGAGGCTGAGATACCGATCGAAATCGGTGCCGCCGATGCGGACGCCATCGTTGGCCAGGATATCGTCCTTGCGCTCGGCATGGCGATGCCGCTCCGGCGACAACCGAACAATTGAAAAGTCCGACGTTCCGCCGCCGATATCGGCGATCAGCGCGATTTCCTCGGTCCCGATTTGACGTTCGTAGTCAAGCGCCGCTGCGATCGGCTCGAACTGAAATGAGATGTCATCAAATCCGACTTGCTTGGCGATATCGCGCAAAGTCGCTTCCGCCTTGGCATCGCCAGCCAGATTGTCATCGATGAAATGGACCGGGCGGCCATGCACGACGTGACGCAACGGGTGTCCGACGATCTCTTCGGCGCGCCGCTTCACCGCGCCAATATAGTAAGCGATGACATCACGGAAACTGACGCGCTCGCGGCCGACGCGGGTGGTCTCGTCGATCAGCGTCGTGCCGAGCACCGATTTGAGGCTGCGCATCAGTCGCCCGGCGTCACCCTCGACATAAGCTTCGATGGCACGACGGCCGATATGGGTGCCGGCGCCGGCTTTGTAGAAGATTGCGCTTGGAATCGTGACGTGATCGCCCTCAAGCGTGGCCAACACCGGGTCATCGCCGATGATTGTGCCAAGCGTAGTGTTCGACGTCCCAAAGTCCAGACCGCAAACCGCTCCGGGGCGGGAGTGAATTATTCCCACTCAATCGTTCCCGGGGGCTTGCTGGTCACGTCATACACCACGCGGTTGACGCCCTTCACCTCGTTGATGATGCGCGTCGCCGTCGCCCCGAGGAAGCTCATGTCGAACTGGTAGAAGTCCGCCGTCATGCCGTCGGTCGACGTCACCGCGCGCAGGCCCACGACGTATTCGTACGTACGCCCGTCGCCCATCACGCCGACCGTCTTCACCGGCAGCAGCACCGCGAAGGCCTGCCAGATCGCATCGTAGAGGCCGGCTTTGCGGATTTGGTCGATGTAGACGGCGTCCGCCTGGCGGAGGATGTCGAGCTTTTCCTTCGTGATATCGCCGGGGCAGCGGATGGCGAGGCCGGGGCCCGGGAATGGGTGGCGGCCGACGAAGGCTTCGGGCAGGCCAAGCTCGCGGCCGAGCACGCGGACTTCGTCCTTGAACAGTTCGCGCAGCGGCTCGACCAGCTTCATGTTCATGCGTTCGGGCAGGCCGCCGACATTGTGGTGCGACTTGATCGTCACCGACGGGCCGCCGGTGAAGGAGACGCTTTCGATCACATCAGGATAGAGCGTGCCCTGCGCGAGGAATTCGGCGCCGCCGATCTTCTTCGCCTCCGCCTCGAACACGTCGATGAAGAGGCGGCCGATGGTCTTGCGCTTCTGTTCGGGGTCCGTGACCCCTTGGAGCTCGCCGAGGAATTGCTTTGACGCATCAACGTGAACCAGCGGGATGTTGTAGTGATGACGGAACAGGTCGACGACGGTCTCGGCCTCGTTCAGCCGGAGCAAGCCATGGTCGACGAAGACGCAGGTGAGCTGGTCGCCGATCGCTTCATGGATCAACACAGCCGCGACCGCGGAATCGACGCCGCCGGAGAGGCCGCAGATCACCCTGCCCTTGCCAACCTGGGCGCGGATCTTCTCGATCGCCTCGTCGCGGAAGGCGCGCATGGTCCAGTCGCCGGTGAGGCCGGCGACCTTGCGGACGAAATTGCGCAGGAGCCTTGCGCCGTCGGGCGTGTGCACCACCTCGGGGTGGAACATCAGGCCGTAATACTTCCGCTTCTCGTCCTGGATCACCGCGAACGGCGCGTTGGCCGAGATGCCGGCGACGGTGAAGCCCGGCGGCATTTTGGTGATGCGGTCGCCATGGCTCATCCAGACCTGGTGGCGCTCGCCCATCGACCAGGTGTCGTCGAACAATTTGCTCGCGGTCTTCACTTCCAGATCGGCGCGGCCGAATTCGCGATGATGCCCGCCCTCGACCTCGCCGCCGAGCTGAGCGGCCATGGTCATCTGGCCGTAGCAGATGCCGAGCACGGGGACACCGGAATCGAAGATCGCCTGCGGCGCGCGCGGCGAGCCCTCCTCATGCACCGATTCCGGGCCGCCGGAGAGGATCACCGCCTTGGGCTTCATCTCGTTGAAGGCGGCCTCGGCCTTCTGGAACGGCACGATCTCGGAATAGACGCCCTCCTCGCGGACGCGGCGGGCGATCAATTGCGTCACCTGACTGCCGAAATCGACAATCAGAATCTTGTCATGCGCCGAGGCCACTGATGGCGTCGACGGCGAGCGGTCGGGCTTGGCGGCTGTCATGGACAGCAGATACGCGACGGGGGGCGGCGCCGCAACCCTCCGCGTGCCGTCATGGCCGGGCCTATCACGGCCATCCACGGTGTTTTGCCGGTATCGGGGCTGCCGTAGGGTGGGCAAAGCGAAGCGTGCCCACCATCCACGGGCGGTGCAAGAAAGGTGGGCACGCTGCGCTTTGCCCACCCTACGCGGCTACCCCGTCCGCTTGAGGACTGAGACGAAGAAGCCGTCGGTTCCGGTGCGGCGGGGGGTCATCAGCCAGCCCTCGGGGGACGGCAGGGCCGCGCCGGCGAAGGCTTCGGCCTTGTCCCAGAGGACGGAGGCGGTCTGTTCGGGCGGGACGATCGAGAACTCGCCATGGCGGGCGAGGAAGGCCTGGACCTGCTCGCCGTTCTCGGCCGGCAGCACCGAGCAGGTGATGTAGGCGATCCGCCCGCCCGCCTTCACCAGTGGCGCCGCGCGCGCGAGCACCTCGGCCTGGTCCTTCAGCCGCACCTCCAGCGCGCCGGGGCGCATCCGCCATTTGGCATCCGGATTGCGGCGCCAGGTGCCGGTGCCGGTGCAGGGCGCGTCGATCACGACGAGATCGGCGGAGGCCTTGATGTCTGACAGCGGATCGCTGTCGCCGCGGGGCGTGCGGACCTCGCAATTGTGGACGCCGGCGCGCGACAGGCGCTCGTGGATCGGCGCGAGCTGGCGCTTGTCGCGGTCGGTCGCGATCAGCCGGCCCTTGCCCTGCATCATCGCCGCCAGCGCCAAGGTCTTGCCGCCGGCGCCGGCGCAGAGATCGATCACCTGCTCGCCGGGCTTTGCTGCAGAGAACAGCGCCGCTAACTGCGAGCCTTCGTCCTGCACCTCGATGCCGCCCTTGACGAAATCCTCCTCGGCATGGATGCCGACATTGCGGGCATCGGCGCCGAGCTCGATGCGCAGGCCAAGCGGCGACCACGGCGTCTCCTTGGCGCCGAGATGCTTCAGCCGCGGCAGCATCTTGTCGCGGCTCGTCTTCAGCGTGTTGACGCGCAGGTCAAGCGGCGCGCGGCTTGCCATCGCGGTCGCTTCCGCCACGCGGTCGTCGCCGAACACTTTTGCCAGATACGGATCGAGCCATTCCGGATAATCGCCGGCGATGTGCGCTGGCGCGCCCTGCAGCGAGCGCGAGGTGAGCGCGGTGCGCTCGCTATCCGTGAGCGGCGCTGGGGCGAAGCGGCCGCCGTCGCAGAGTGCGGTGATGGCGTCGACGTCCATGCTGCGCTCGAGCTTGAGCATGCCGAGCACGCGCGCGCGGGCGCTGTCGTCATCCATCAGGTAGGCGCTGGAGGATTGCCGGCGCAGCACGTCCCAGATCAGGCCGCTTATCGCGGCGCGGTCGCCGGAGCCGGCGTAGCGGTGCGCGGTGCCCCACTCCTTCAAGGCTTTCGCCGCCGGCACGCGCTCGGCGTCGATGGTGTCGATCAATTCGATGGCGGCGGACAGACGCGCGGCGGGGGTCATCAAGAACTTTCAGATCAGGAGCAGGAGTTTCAGGGCGAAATAGAGCCACATCGCAAACAGCACCAGCGCGCTTGCGAGCCAGGCCGTCGAGCGGGGTGCGGAATCGCTTGATGTGACGAAGATGCCGGCATGGGCAAAGCGCGTCACCACGAACACCCAGGCCAGCAGCACGATGACAAGATCGGCACGGCGCAGCGGCAGCGCAAGTGCGATCAGGAGATAGAACAGGACCGGCAATTCGAACTGGTCGCGGTAGCAATCGGCAAGCTGCGTTGCCCGGTTTGGCTCGCTACTGGCCGGCGCGCCGCGCCGCGTTCGCATCATGCCGAACAGAAGCGCGAAGGTAAGGCCGACCAGCACGAAGACCGGCAGCAGAACCATTTGAACCGACATGGGATTCATACCCCGTTTAAAACGCAAGCGATAGCTGATGGCGAACGCTTGCGCTACTGACAACGTGACACCGTCATCATTCCGACTTCGGCCCGATCTAACATCGTTGCAAAAGGAAGGTTGCATGTCCGAATTTCGTCTGACCCAGATTTCCGACACCCACCTCGCCCGCAGCCGGCCGACGCTGATCGCCAACTTCGAGGCGGTCGCCGAGCATATCGACGCGACGCGGCCAGACCTCGTGCTCAACAGCGGCGACGTCGCCTTCGATGGGCCGAACAGCCGCAGCGATCTCGAATTTGCGAAATCGATGCATGCGGCGCTGCCGGTCGATTGCCGCTATCTGCCCGGCAATCACGACATCGGCGACAACCCGACCGCGGTCGGCACGCCGCCGACAGAGCCGGCGACGGAGGAGAATTGCGATGCGTTCCGCGCCACCGTCGGCGAAGATCGCTGGTGCTTCGAGGCCGCAGGCTGGCGCTTCATCGGGCTGAATTCGCTGATCATGAATACGGGGCTCGATGGCGAAGCCGAGCAATTCGACTGGCTCGCTTCACAGCTTGGCAACGTGAACGGCGAGCCGGTGGCGCTGTTCCTGCACAAGCCGCTGTTCCTGAATCTGCCTGATGACGCCGAGTTGGCGGAAACCGCGATCCGCTACATCCCGCAGCCGGCCCGCGCCCGCCTGATCGAGATGCTCAGTGCGCTCGACTGGCGCCTGGTCGGCAGCGGCCATGTGCATCAGCGGCGCGATTTCACCTTTGGACGTGTCCGCCACATCTGGGCGCCGTCGGTCGGCTTCATGATTCCGGACCACATGCAGGACGTGATCGGAATCAAGGAAACCGGGATCGTCGAATACCGCTTCCGGCCTGACAGTTTCGAGGTTCGCCACGTCAGGGCGGAAGGCCAGGTCGATATCAGCCTCGACGCGCTGCTCGCAGAGATGGCGGCGGATTAGGCCGACGCGTTAAGTCTGCGCCGTATCCCTCTGATCCTGCTGGATGACTGTCGTTCAGATCCTGCTGGATCACTGTCAGCAGGGCCTGCAGTGAGTCCGCGCTGGAGCGCGGCGCGGGCGGCGGCAGCAGCGGACCTATTCCGAACGGTTCGGACTCGGGCTCAGCCTCGACGAATTTGCCGTGCAAAACATCAGCGCGGCGGCCGATGACCCACATGGCCATCGCATAGCCGGCCGCCAGCAAAATGACACAGAAAATGCCGATTTCAAACATGACTACACCTGAAAATAATGTGATGATTCAATGTGTTGCATGCACAGTCAAGCAAAGGTACCGCTCGCCGGAATCATTTGGTTAACGCTGTGACCTTTGGGGTACGCCGGGCCCCCTGCCGAGGCTTGCGACACTTCTGCGCCGGCATGAAAAAGTCCGCCGCGTTGGCGCGGCGGACTGGAGTTGCTTCCAGATTTCTCAGAGGTCAGTAGCCGTAACCCGGCGCCGCGTAAGGCGAGCCGTAGTACGCCGGCGGCGGGGAATTATCCCACGGTGCGGTGGCGAATGCACCGACGCGCGGCCCCGGATAGTAGGCCGGCCCGCTGCGGTAATACGGGGCGGCCGGGGCGGCCAAGTCGGGATCCATCACGGCGGGTCGCTGCACGTAGCGCTCGCGGGCGGCCACGGGGTTTGCCAACGTCGCCGTCGCAATCAGTACTGCTGATAGGACTGCCAGTCTTCTCATTAGCTGCTCCATTCCGATGCGAGGAACCTATGGTGTTCGGCTTCCCGGCATCTTGGCTTGCTGGTTGCGCATGATCCCCGCGCGGGAACGCTTCGCGTCATCGCGCGCGAATGTTCCCGGCTTTTTCGGATCATGCTCGGCCACCAACAGCCGCAAGCAGCAGTGCGTTCCTGATTTCCATTCACCGATGCGCGAGGTCGGCGGACTGCGACCCATGGATCGCAGGGCTCGCTGAGCTGTGATGGCTCACGCCTTGTCGGGCCCGACGCGCACCAGCTGCTTGCCGAAATTGGCGCCCTTCAAGAGGCCCATGAACGCCTCGGGTGCGCTCTCGAGACCCTCGGTGACGAACTCCTTGTACTTGACCTTGCCCTCGCGCACCCACCCCGACATATCGCGCAGGAAATCGCCCTGACGCGCGGCGAAATCGCTGACGATGAAACCGCGGAACGTCAGGCGCTTGGTCAGGATCGCACGCATCATCGCACCCGCCCATTTCGGCGGCTTGCTTTCGGTATCGTTGTAGTGCGCGATCAGGCCGCAGACCGGCACGCGTGCGAACGGGTTGAGCAGCGGGAACACCGCGTCGAATACGGCGCCGCCGACATTCTCGAAATAGACGTCGATGCCCTTCGGGCAGGCTTCCTTCAACTTGGCAGCGAGGTCGGGATCGCGATGGTCGAGGCAATCGTCGAAGCCGAGCTCGTTCTTCACGAAGTCGCATTTGTCCTTGCCGCCAGCGATGCCGATCGCGCGGGCGCCCTTGATCCTTGCGATCTGGCCCACCGCCGAACCGACCGCGCCGGATGCTGCAGCCACGACCACGGTCTCGCCGGCTTGCGGCTTGCCGATATCGAGGAGACCTGTGTAGGCCGTCATCCCGGGCATGCCGAGCACGCCGACCGCTGTCGAGATCGGCGCAAGCTTCGGATCGATCTTGGACAGGCCCTTGCCATCGGAGAGCGCATGCGTCTGCCAGCCGGCGCGCGACAGCACAATGTCGCCCTTGGCAAAGGCTGGATTGTTGGACGCGACCACCTCGCTCACGGTGCCGGCTTCCATCACGCCGCCGACCGGCACCGGCTGCGCATAGGACGGGCCATCGCTCATGCGCCCGCGCATATAGGGATCGAGCGACAGCCAGATCGTGCGGAGCAGGACCTGGCCCGCGCCCGGCTCCGGCACGGCATATTCCTCAAGGCGGAAGTCGGATGGTTTGGGCTCGCCAACGGGACGCGAGGCGAGAACGATGCGCTGACCCTGGGACATGGTGTTTCCTCCTGTGTTTGTGATTGCGAGCGTAGCGAAGCAATTCACAGGTCCGCAAGCGGAGGAATGGATTGCTTCGTCGCTATCGCTCCTCGCAATGACGGCGTTGCAGGAGGAGAGAGCTTACGCCCCGCCCGGATAGTTCGGGGATTCGCGGGTGATGGTGACGTCGTGGACGTGGCTCTCGCGAAGTCCCGCGCCGGTGATCCGGACGAACTCCGCCTTGTCGTGGAATTCGGCGATGTTCTTCGCGCCGACATAGCCCATCGCGGCGCGCAGGCCGCCCGCGAGCTGGTGCATCACATTGGCGACCGGCCCCTTGTAGGGCACCTGCCCTTCGATGCCTTCAGGCACGAGCTTGAGCGTATCCTTGATGTCCTGCTGGAAGTAGCGGTCGGCCGAGCCGCGCGCCATCGCGCCGACCGAGCCCATGCCGCGATAGGCCTTGTAGGAGCGGCCCTGCCACAGGAAGACTTCGCCTGGAGTCTCGTCAGTGCCGGCCAGCAGCGAGCCGACCATCGCGATATCGGCGCCGGCGGCAAGCGCCTTGGCGAGATCGCCGGAATATTTGATGCCGCCGTCGGCGATCACGGGCACATTGGCCTTCTTCGCCGCTTCGACCGCATCCATGATCGCGGTGAGCTGCGGCACGCCGACGCCGGCGACGATGCGGGTGGTGCAGATCGAGCCCGGGCCGATGCCGACCTTGATCGAGTCAGCGCCGGCATCGATCAGCGCCTGCGCGCCGTCTTTGGTTGCGATATTGCCGGCGATCACCTGCACCGCGTTGGAGAGCCGCTTGATCCGGTTGACGGCATCCAGCACGCGTGAGGAATGGCCGTGCGCGGTGTCGACGACAATGAGGTCGACGCCGGCGTCGATCAGGCGCTCGGTGCGCTCGAAACCGCCCTCGCCGACCGTGGTCGCCGCGGCAACGCGCAGGCGGCCCTGTGCGTCCTTTGCGGCCAGCGGATGCGCGACCGCCTTTTCGATGTCCTTCACGGTGATCAGGCCGACGCAGCGATATTGATCGTCGACGACCAAGAGCTTCTCGATGCGATGCTTGTGCAGCATCCGCTTGGCTTCGTCCTGGCTGACGCCCTCGCGCACGGTCACGAGGTTTTCGCGCGTCATCAATTCCGAGACCTTCTGCCTGGGATCGGTGGCAAAGCGCACGTCGCGGTTGGTGAGAATGCCGACCAGCTTGCCCGGGACATTCTTGGCCGCGCCGGTGACTACTGGAATGCCGGAGATCCCGTGGTCCTTCATCAGCGTCAGCGCATCCGCGAGCGTCGCGTCGGGGCCGATGGTCAGCGGGTTGACCACCATGCCGGATTCGAACTTCTTGACCTGCCGCACCTGCGCGGCCTGGCCCTCGGGATCGAAATTGCGGTGGATCACGCCGATGCCGCCGGACTGCGCCATCGCGATCGCCATGCGCGCCTCGGTGACGGTGTCCATCGCGGAGGCGATGATGGGGATGTTGAGCGGAATCGCGCGGGTGACGTAGGAGCGGATGTCGACTTCGGAGGGAAGCACGTCCGATAGGCCGGGCTTCAGCAGCACGTCGTCAAACGTGAAGGCCTCGCGGATCGCGGGGAATGCCTGTATCGTCGCCATTGCCAACTCCTTTCGGCGGCGATCCGCCGCGATAACGTAAAAGGATGAGCGCCGCCTCCCGGCGCTGCCTGCTGCATCGCCGTCGAATCGGAGCCCATCGGTGGGGTTGACGCTGGTCGATAGCATGGCGACATGACGAATCAAAGCGTTTGCCAGCCATGCACAGGCTTTTTCGGCGCCTGTCCCGATCTGACATCGCCCCTTTCGGGCGGAATCGCGTCGGCAAACGCCAAAATCGAGCGTCGCATACGATCTAAGTGGTCATGCGGGTTCCGCAATAGCCAGTCCCGTAGCGGGGTGATACAGCCCGTCCGCGCCCGCCCGCTTCTCAAGCCTCCGGCTCCATGGACAAGCAACGCCTGATCCCGCTGATCGTCGCCACGGCCCTATTCATGGAAAACATGGATTCGACGGTCATCGCGACGTCACTGCCGGCGATTGCGGCCGATATCGGCACCAGTCCGCTGACGCTGAAGCTCGCGATCACCTCCTATCTGCTCTCGCTTGCGGTCTTCATTCCAGCGAGCGGGTGGACCGCCGACAGGTTCGGCGCGCGGATGGTTTTTGCAGGAGCGGTCGGCGTGTTCATGCTGGGATCGATCGGCTGCGCGCTATCGTCCTCGGTCACCGATTTCGTGTTCGCGCGCATCCTGCAGGGCCTCGGCGGGGCGATGATGACGCCGGTCGGGCGGCTGGTGCTATTGCGCTCGGTCGACAAGAGCGCGCTGGTCAACGCCATGGCGTGGGTGACGGTGCCGGCATTGATCGGTCCCGTGATCGGGCCACCGCTCGGCGGCTTCATCACCACCTATTTCTCCTGGCACTGGATCTTCCTGATCAACATTCCGATCGGCTTCCTCGGCATCTTCATGGCGCTGAAATACATCGATCCGATCAAGAGCGAGAATCCGGAGCCGTTCGATCTCTATGGCCTCGTGCTCGCCGGCATCGGCCTTGCCGGCATCGCCTTCGGGCTTTCGGTCGCCGGCCTCAACCTTTTGCCATGGACGGTCGTCGCCTCGCTGATCGCGGTCGGTTCGATCTCGATGACGCTTTACGTTATCCACGCGCGACGGACCGGATCGCCCGTGCTGGATTTCTCGCTGCTGAACCTGTCGACACTGCGCGCCAGCATCATCGGCGGCTTCATGTTCCGCCTCGGCGTCGGCGCCCTGCCGTTCCTGCTGCCTTTGCTGATGCAGGTCGGCTTCGGGCTGTCGCCATTCCAGTCGGGCCTCGTCACCTTCGCGTCCGCCGTCGGCGCCATGGGCATGAAGACGCTTGCCGCACGCATCATCCGCAGCTTCGGCTTCCGCAACCTGATGACGGTCAATGCGGTAATAAGTTCGCTCTTCCTTGCCGCCTGCGCGCTGTTCACGGCGGCGACCCCGCTGCTCCTGATCATGATCATCCTGGTGGTCGGCGGCTTCTTCCGCTCGCTGCAGTTCACCGCCATCAACACGGTCGCCTATGCCGAGGTCGAGCCGGCGCAGATGAGCCGGGCGACCACGCTGGTCAGCGTCAACCAGCAACTCGCGATCTCCGCCGGCGTCGCGGTCGGCGCGTTCTCCGTCGAGACGACGATGTGGCTGGATGGTGCGAGCGACTTGAACGCGACCATGTTCGCACCAGCTTTCCTGGTTGTCGCGGTCATCTCCGCGGCGTCAGCCTGGTTCTTCTGGCAGATGCCAGACGATGCCGGCCACGAGATCTCGGGCCGCAAGGCGGTCGAGATCGCCAGCCGCAAGGGCGCGGCCACCGCCGCCGTCAAGGCCGCAACCGAAGGCACGCAGGACGCGCGGGATCAGCGATTGGGATAGCGCTCGCGTCACCAACTTGTAATCGTTCTAAATCCCAGCTTCGTGTTGGTCGCAGCGCTTGACCGTTTCGCGCCCGGCTGAAAAACACGTGCGATGAGCGAACAAACCGATATCCGAACATCTCAGCCGTTGGGACTGGCCAAGCGGGGATATTCGGGCGTGATCCAGCATCTGGCCGTAGCTGAGGCAGCTTCAGCGCTCGCCGGCCACGAACTTGAGAGCCGGTTGATCGAGCTCGGTTTCGTCGAGGGCGCCCGGGTCGAGGTGCTGCACGAGGGGATCGTTGGACGCGACCCGATCGCGGTCAGGGTCGAGAACGTCACGATCGCCCTGCGCCGGCGCGAGGCCATGGCGATCATCGTCGCCTGATGGAGCGAGCTGTAACGCGATGGAAGCCCCACTGCTGCACCTGGCGCTAGTTGGCACGCCCAACAGCGGCAAGACCTCGCTTTTCAATGCGCTGACCGGCAGCCGCCAGAAGGTCGCGAACTATCCGGGCGTGACCGTCGAGCGCAAGGAAGGGTTTTTCGTCACCCCCGCCGGACGGCAGGTTTCGCTGGTAGACCTGCCCGGCACCTATTCGCTGCGCGGGCGCAGCCCGGACGAGGAAATCACCCGCGACATGGTGCTGGGCCGCACCCCTGGCGAGGCCGTCCCCGACCTCATCCTCTGTGTCGCGGACGCGACCAATTTGCGGCTGACGATCCGCCTGCTGCTGGAGCTGAAGAACACCGGCCGGCCGATGATGCTGGTGCTCAACATGTTCGACATTGCGGCCCGCCGCGGTGTGAGCGTGGACGTGCCTAAATTGTCCGAGGCGCTCGGCGTGCCCGTCGTGACCTCGATCGCGGTTCGCAAGGGCGGGATCGCGGAACTGTTGCGCCGAACCGACGAGATCGCGGCGCAGGAGCAGACACCCGTCGGGCCGAATCGATGGCAGCCCCTCACCGCCTCCGAGTTGCGCGCCACCCAGCGCGAGGCTGACCGCATCATCGCGTCCGCCGTCACGCTACCGGCCAAGCCCGACACCTGGACCGCCCGGATCGACGCGGTGGTGCTGCATCCGGTGGCGGGACTTTTCATCCTCGCACTGATCCTGTTCCTGATGTTCCAGGCCGTGTTCGCCTGGGCGCAGCCGCTGATGGAGCTGTTGTCCTCGGCCTTCGACGCGCTCGGCCAGTTCGTGCATGACACGCTGCCGGAAGGGCTGCTGCAGAGCTTCCTGCAGAACGGCGTCATCTCCGGCGTCGGCAGCGTGATCGTGTTCCTGCCGCAGATCATCATCATCTTCCTGTTCATCCTGCTGCTGGAAGATTTCGGCTACATGGCGCGCGCGGCGTTCCTGATGGACCGCATCATGGGCGGCGCCGGCCTGCACGGCCGCGCCTTCATTCCGCTTCTCTCGAGCTTTGCCTGCGCGATCCCCGGCATCATGGCGACGCGCGTGATCGACAACCGGCGCGACCGCCTGACCACCATCCTGATCGCGCCACTGATGACCTGCTCGGCACGCATTCCCGTGTACACGCTGATCATCTCGGCGTTCATTCCGGACCGCGATGTCTGGGGCTGGTTCAACCTGCGCGGCCTCGTCCTGTTCGGCCTCTATGCGGCTGGAATCACCAGCGCGCTCGGCGTCTCGTTCCTGGTCAAATTCTTCATGCTGCGCGATTACGCCCCTGCGCCCTTCATGCTCGAATTGCCCGACTACAAACTACCGCGGCTGAAGAGCATCGCCATCGGCGTCTACACGCGGGCGAAGATGTTCCTGCAGCGGGCCGGCACGACGATCTTCTCGATGATGGTGCTGATCTGGTTCCTGGCCTCATTCCCGACCGCGCCGGCCGGCGCCCAAGATCCCGCCATCGACTACAGCCTCGCCGCGATCATCGGCAAGGCGATCGAGCCACTGCTGGCGCCGCTCGGATTCAACTGGCAGATCGCGGTGGCGCTGATCCCCGGAATGGCCGCCCGCGAGGTCGCGGTGGCAGCGCTTGGCACCGTCTACGCCATCGAGGGCGGCAAGGAAGCCGCCGACCAGATCGGCCATGTGCTCGCCACCAAATGGAGCCTCGCCACCGCTTTGTCGCTGCTGGTCTGGTACATCTTCGCCCCCCAATGCGCCTCGACGCTCGCGGTGATCCGCCGCGAGACCGGCGGCTGGCGATGGATGGCAGTGACGTTCTTCTACATGCTGGCGCTGGCGTATCTGGCGAGTCTGGCGACCTACAATATCGCGGTCGCGCTTGGGGCGGGTTGACCCCCGAACCTATACGTTGCTCCTGCACGGCATCTTAATGGTCGCGCGAAGGCCCGATCGACCGGTTCCGTTGACGTTCTCGAACGCGATCGAGCCACCGTAACGATCGATGATCCGTTTCACGATCGAGAGTCCAAGCCCGGATCCCTCGCCTGTCGGCCGCTCACCTCGAAAGAACGGCTCGAAGATTCGATCGAGATCGCCCGGTGGAATTCCCGGCCCGGTGTCCTCGATCTGCAGGACCGCCATCTCGCCCTCACGATAGACTCCAAGGTCGATGCTTCCGCCATCAGGCGTGAACTTGACCGCGTTTTCGACGAGATTGCGCACAGCCGAGGCAAGCGACAACGCATCGCCGCTGACCGCAACAGCCTCGGCGATCCGAAAGCCCAGATCTATGTCTCGCGCAGCGGCTTCCGGCAAAATATCGGCGACGACTTCCTTCGCGACCTCGTCGAGAGCGACGGTCTCCCAAACCGCGACTTGCAGGGCATCCTGGCGCGCAAGTGCCAAGAGTTGCTCGAGCAGATGCTTGGTTCGCCGCATGCCGCTCTTCAACGCATCGAGACGGTCGCGCGCCTGCGGCGACATTTCACGCGGATCCAGATTTTCAGCCTGAAGGCTCAGCGCCGTAATCGGCGTCCGGAGTTCGTGGGCCGCGTCTGCGATAAACCGCCGCTGCTGCTCCATCATGCCGCGCATGCGATCCAGCAACCCGTTAATCGACACGAGAAACGGATGCAACTCGCTCGGCATTCCCGTCGCCTTCAATTCATGGATGTCGTCGCCCCTTCTCGCGTCGAGATCATGAGCCAGCCTGACCATCGGTTGGAACGAACTAGCGATCACCGCTGCTGTCACCAGCAGAAGACATGGAACCAGCGCGACGATCGGCAGCAACGTCCGCAACGCCATATTGCCTGCAATCTCGGTGCGGATCTCCGTGCGCTGCGTCACCGCGAATCGGCTGCCATCGGCCCGTGTGCGCAGCAACACCCGGATGGGCTGTCCTTTATAGGTGCCGTTGTGCAATCCATCCGGCAGCGTCCAGAGCTTACGCTCGTCGGCCGAGCCGCGTGGCGTCGCCCCCAGTTCGATGACTGCAACCTCTGCCTCCGCGTCGACACCGTTGACAGGTTGGCTTTCCCTGACCGAAGCGTTCAGTGCGAACGTACCGACCTGGATCAGGACCGAGTCCTGCATTTCGATCGTTTCGCTGTAGGCCCACAGATACGCGAAGGTGCCTCCGATCGCTCCCGTCAGCACGATGATCGCCGTGAGGCCGACGAACAGACGTGCGCGCAACGATTTCAGCATGTGGGACGATCCACCATCCACCCAACGCCGCGAACGTTCCTGATCGCAATGGCACCTAGCTTCTTGCGCACCGCGTGGATCAGGAATTCGACGGCGTTGCTTTCGACCTCCTCGGTCCAGCCGTAGATCTGCCGCTCCAGCTCGCCGCGGGACAGGATCGCACCGGGCCGCATCAGCAGCGCCTGAACCAGAGCGAATTCGCGTGCGCTCAGCACGGCTTTCTCACCCGAGAAGGTCGCCTCGCGCGTGGCCGGATCAAGGCAAAGGCGGCCGTTGGTGAGGACCGGCGGCGTACCGCTGCCTTCGCGCCGCAGGACAGCGCGCATGCGCGCCAGCAATTCGCCGATCTCGAATGGCTTGACCAGGTAGTCGTCGGCACCGAGATCGAGACCAGCCACGCGATCGCTCAAGGCGTCGCGCGCCGTCAGCACGATGACTGGAAGTCGCACACGCTCTGCTCGGACTCGTTTTAGAACCTCAAGACCGTCGATGAGGGGCAGGCCAAGATCAAGCAACGCGATATCGTATGTCTCGCTGTGGATCGCCTCGATGGCGAGATCGCCGTTCCTGACCCAGTCGACGGCGTAGGCGGCATCCTTCAGCGCCTCCAGAACGGCCGCGCCAATCATTTTGTCGTCTTCGACCAGTAGCACTCGCATGACGGCCGGCCCCCCTATGGCGCTTGCGGACCCGCATCGTTCGCGGCTGCGCCGGGGGTCTCGGCCATCGTAATGCCAGTGACCAGCGAGCAGGCTAGGCTCCGTGAACGGGACATCATCTTCCCTCTGGTTCTCCTGTCTCGGTCTGGCTCGCGCCCCGGAGCATGACAGCTCCGACTTAGCCGATACTTAGCTCCACTCCCGTTCATCCTCGGTACGATCCGGCTCCTAAGTCGGAGCTAAGTCTGGACAGGTACGCTCCATTCGAAGTTCGGCAAGACCGCCGGATATCCCGATTGGAGTTCCGCAAAGTGTCCGACGCACTGGCGCGCCGATGCTGAACAAGGTCCCCGAAGTCACACTAGTCTTCTGGGTGATCAAGATCATGTCAACGACGGTCGGCGCGCGCCGAAGCCGCCGCCTCGAAGCTCGGAGCCTTGGGCTTGGGCCGGAGTGAAGAGCCGATGGAATTCATCAACAAGAACGGCCGTGTCGACGATACCGGCAAGGTGCCGGCCGTTTCGTTGGGCTTTTGGATCGTCAAGATCCTGGCTACGACGCTGGGCGAAACCGGCGGCGATGCCGTGACGATGTCGATGGGTCTCGGCTACCTGGTTGGGACGGCGATTTTCGCCATCGTCTTTGCCGTGGTGGTCGCCGCCCAGATCGGCGCGAAGCGGTTCCATCCGTTCCTCTATTGGACGGTCATCATCGCAACGACAACCGTCGGCACGACGCTGGCGGACTTCGTGGACCGGTCACTCGGGATCGGCTATCTCGGCGGGTCCTCGCTGCTTGCGGCACTGCTCGTCGCATCGCTGGCGGTCTGGCATCGAACGATGGGGTCGGTCTCGATTGCATCGATCGACAACAAGGCGGCGGAAGCCTTCTATTGGGTCACGATCCTGTTTTCGCAAACGCTCGGGACGGCGCTCGGAGACTGGATGGCTGATACAACCGGGCTTGGCTATCGCGGCGGCGCCCTGGTCTTCGCAACAGGCATTGCCGTCGTCGCGGCCGCATATCTTTGGACCAATCTGTCCAGGACGATGCTCTTCTGGATCGCCTTCGTGCTGACCCGGCCTCTTGGAGCGACCGTGGGCGATTTCCTGGACAAGCCGCTCGATCACGGCGGCTTGGCTCTCAGCCGATATGCGGCTTCAGGTGCCCTCGCAGCCGCCATCGCGGCGCTGGTCTTGCTCCTGCCGCAACGAGCGGGCCAGCGAGCCTGACCCGATCCGTCATGAACGTCCTTCGGTCTTTGTGACACCGCGAAATCCCGTCGCCAGCACGTAACGCTCCGACGAATCCTGCCGGCTGGCGGCGGGCTTTACGTGGCGGATGGTCGAGAAGTCGCGCTTCAACTGCGCGAGTAGTTCGGCGTCGGCGCCGCTCTGAAACACCTTTGCAAGGAACGCGCCGCCGGGGCTGAGCACGTCGCAGGCGAAGGCTGCGGCGGTCTCGACCAGGCCGACGATCCGGAGTTGATCTGTCTTGCGGTGACCGGTGGTGTTGGCGGCCATGTCGGACATCACGACATCGGCGCGGCCGCCCATCATCGCGATCAGTTTTTCCGGCGCGTCGTTGTCAAGGAAATCGAGCTGCGCGAAGGTGACGCCGGGGATCTCCCCCATTTCCAGGACGTCGATCGCGATCACCTTGCCCTTGCCATCGGCTGCGCCGACGCGCTTAGCCGCGACCTGGCTCCAGCCGCCGGGCGCAGCGCCGAGGTCGACGACAGTCATGCCCGGCTTGAGCAGACGATATTTGTCGTCGATCTCGGTCAGCTTGAAGGCCGCGCGCGAACGGTAGCCCTGCGCCTTGGCTTTCGCGACATAGGGATCGTTGAGCTGGCGTTCCAGCCAGAGTTTTGAGGACAATTTCCGCTTGCCGCCGCTCTTCACCGTGACGTGCAGCCGGCCGGTCGAATCTTTCGCCATAAGTGTCTCTGGATTCTCTTTGTTGGAGCATGATCTTGTCGGAAAACCGGTTCCCACTTTTCCGGATCACGCTCGTTACGGCACGTGCAGGCACGACTTCAGCGCGCCGTCCTCGCGCATCATCTCGACCAGCATGCCCTCGCGCAGGCCGCGGTCGGCGACGCGCAGCCGCGGCAGCGGGAATGCGTTCCTGATGGCATCGAGGATCGCGCAGCCCGCAAGCACGAGGTCGGCGCGCTCGATGCTGATGCAGCTATTATTGATGCGCTCCTCATAGCTCATGCCAAGCAGATTTTGAATCGTCGCAGTCACGTCGGCGTCGCTCATCCAGATGCCATCGATGCGTCGGCGATCGTAGCGCGGCAGATTGAGGAATACGCCGGCAAGGGTCGTCACCGTGCCCGACGTGCCCAGCAGATGCATGTCGCGCAAATCGGAGCCGTGCTCGGTCGCGAACGGGGCGACATATTGCGCGACCTCGGCGACCATCCGCGCATACAACTCTTTTGTGACATTGCGACCGCCGAATTGCTCGGCAAGGCTGACCACACCGAACGGGATCGACATCCAGGCCTTGATCCAGGGCGCAGCATCCGGCCTTGCCGGATCGCGCTCGATCCGCACCAGTTCGGTCGAGCCGCCGCCGATGTCGAACAGGACCGCGCCGCGGCCCCTTCGGTCGAGCAGCGGCGAGCAGCCGATCACGGCCAGCGTCGCCTCGGTCTCGCGGTCGATCACCTCGAGCTTGATACCGGTCTCGGCGGCGACGCGGGCGCGGAAACTGTCGGCATTGGCGGCGGCACGGCAGGCCTCGGTCGCGATCAGCCGCAGGCGCCTCGCCTTGCGGTAGCGGATCTTGTCGCTGCAGATCGAGAGCGCGGCGATCGCGCGCTCGATTGCGGCGTCGCTGATGGAACCGGTCGCCGAAATGCCCTCGCCGAGCCGAATGATGCGGGAAAAAGAGTCGACCACGCGGAACCCGTCCCCGGTGGGACAGGCGATCAGGAGCCTGCAATTGTTGGTGCCAAGGTCAAGCGCGGCGTAAACGCCGCTTTCGACGGCCGCCGTAGCCAACCCTGACGGGCTCTCGCGGGCCGAAAGGCCGACGCAAGGCCGCGTGTCATCCTTCATCAACACTGTCTTTCCGCGCGGCACCCGGCCCGCCGAAGAATTTCCGTTCACGGAAACTTTAGCAGCGCCAAAGGCCTACGCAACAAATCATCACACGCGACATGCCTAATCGGGCGTTGTCGCTTACATCACGCTACGTTATCTGGTCGAAACACCGCGAAATTGCTCCAAATCGCGGCATTTCAGGTTATTTACCATGCAAGATCACACATCTTCCGCGGCCCTCGAAAACGCTATCGCACTGCAAAAATACGGTGTCGGGCAACCGGTCCGCCGCAAGGAGGACGACACGCTGGTGCGCGGCAACGGCAAATACACCGACGATTTCTCCCTGCCCGGCCAAGCCTATTGCTGGATGGTGCGCTCCTCCCACGCCCACGGCGTCATCAAGGGGATCGACACCGCCGCCGCCAGGGCGATGCCGGGCGTGCTTGGGGTGTGGACCGGGGCCGACCTCGCGGCCGCCAACTACAACCCGTTCACCTGCGGCATGCCGCTGAAGAGCCGGGATGGCTCGCCGCTGCAGCAGACCAACCGCCTGCCGCTGCCGACCGACAAGGTCCGCTTCGTCGGCGATCCCGTCGCCTTCGTGGTGGCTGAAACGGCCGCGCAGGCGCGCGATGCGGCCGAAGCCGTCGAGGTCGACATCGAATCGCTGCCGGCGGTGACCGATGCCGCCGAGGCCGCCCAGCCCGGCGCGCCGCAGCTCTACGACCACATCCCGAACAATGTCGCGCTCGACTACCACTATGGCGACACCGACAAGATCAATGCCGCCTTCGCCAGCGCCGCGCATGTGACGAAGCTCGACATCGTCAATACCCGCGTCGCTGTCGTCTCGATGGAGCCGCGCGTGGCGCTTGCGGCCTACGACAAGACAACCGAGCGCTATACGCTGCAGGTGCCGACCCAGGGCGTCTCCGGCAACAAGACGACCTTGGCAAAAATCCTCAACGTGCCGCCGGAGAAAGTGCGGATTCTCACCGCCAATGTCGGCGGCTCCTTCGGCATGAAGAATCTCAGCTATCCCGAGTATGCCTGCATCGCGCATGCGGCGAAGGAGCTCGGACGTCCCGTGAAATGGACCGACGAGCGCTCGACCAGCTTCCTCTCGGACAGCCAGGGCCGCGCCCAGCTCATCCATGCCGAGCTGGCGCTCGATGCCGACGGCAAGTTCCTGGCGGTGCGGCTCTCCGGTTATGGCAATCTCGGCGCCTACATCACCGGCGTCGCGCCCGGGCCGCTGTCGCTCAACACCGGCAAGAATCTGGCCAGCGTCTACCGCACGCCGCTGCTCGGCGTCGACATCAAGACGGTGCTGACAAACACCACCTTGATGGGCGCCTACCGCGGCGCCGGCCGGCCGGAGGCCAATTACTACATGGAGCGGCTGATCGATAAGGCCGCCGACGAGATGGGCATCAACCGGCTCACCTTGCGGAAGCGCAATTTCATCAAGCCGTCGCAACTGCCCTTCCCGGCCGCATCAGGCGTCACCTATGACAGCGGCGATTTCCAGGGCGTGTTCGAGAAGGCGCTGGAGATTTCGGACTACGAGAATTTCGGCAAGCGCAAGCGGGAGAGCAAGAAGAACGGCAAATTGCGCGGCATCGCGGTCGGCTCCTACCTTGAGGTCACCGCGCCGCCGAGCGGCGAGCTCGGCAAGATCACCTTCGATCCGGATGGCTCTGTGACGCTCACCACCGGCACGCTCGACTACGGCCAGGGCCATGCCACGCCATTCGCGCAGGTGCTGTCGGACCAGCTCGGCGTGCCCTTCGATAAGATCAAGCTTGAGCAAGGCGACAGCGATCTGGTGCGGTTCGGCAACGGCACCGGCGGCTCGCGCTCGATCACCGCGACCGGACAGGCCATCGTCGAGGCGTCCGCGCTCGTCGTCGAGAAGGGCAAGAAAGCGGCCGGACATGTGATGGAAGCATCCGAAGCCGACATCGAATTTACCGGCGGCCGCTTCACCATCGCCGGCACCGACCGCTCGATCGGCATCATGGAGCTCGCGCAGCGGATGCGTGAGGGCCAGATTGCCGACGGCGGGCCTGATACGCTCGACGTCGACCACGCCACCAAGGAGACGCCGTCCACCTTCCCGAACGGCTGCCACGTCGCGGAGGTCGAGATCGACCCGGACACCGGCGTGATCAGGATCGTGCGCTACACCGGCGTCAACGACTTCGGCACCATCGTCAATCCGATGATCGTCGCGGGACAGTTGCATGGCGGCGTCGCGCAAGGCATCGGCCAGGCGCTGATGGAAGAGGTCAATTACGACGCCTCCGGCCAGCCGATCACCGGCTCGTTCATGGACTACGCGCTGCCGCGCGCCGAGGACATTCCGCCCATGGCGGTCGGCGATCATCCCTCGCCGGCGAAGAGCAATCCGCTCGGCACCAAAGGCTGCGGCGAGGCCGGCTGCGCGGGCAGCCTTGCCACGGTGGTGAATGCGGTGGTGGATGCGCTGTCGGAATACGGCATCAAGCACATCAACATGCCGCTGACGCCGGAAAAAGTGTGGCGCGCGATCGAGGATGCGAAGAAGGCGCAGGCGGCCTGACGCTTCAGCGGGGCAGGCGGCAATGGCGGCAGAAGCCTACAACCACCAACACTCGTCATGCGCGGGCTTGACCCGCGCATCCATCTCCAGAGCAGAGTCTTTCAAGCGTGATGGATTGCCGGGTCAAGCCCGGCAATGACGCGTCGAATCACGCCGCGGCCTGCTCTCGTGGTTGATAGATCGCGATGTGCCAGCAATACGCCAGCGGCGTGGTGCCGTTGGCGACCACGATCGCGTCGAGCTCGACGAAGCGGTGGCCCTTCTTGTCATAGTTCGCAGTGACCTTCGCGCGGGCCGTCAGCTCATCGCCGGTCTTCGCGGCCGAGAGGAGCTGCATCCGGCTGCCGACGTGAATCCAGGGGCCGAGGATGGCGTTGTCCACCAGGAGCTTGTTCATCACCTTCTGCAGCATGCCGGGATGGCCGAGCTTCTCGCGCGTGTAGATCGTGTCGGTTTCCCTGATATCGGCGAGATATCCCGCCGCAGCGTCACCCGCCCAGGTGTACGGCCGGGTGCCGAGCCATTTGCCGACTTCGTAGGACGAGGCATTCACCGGCTTGCGCTCGGCGACTGCGGCGACCTCGATGTAATCCTTGACCGAAACAGCGGGCGCCGCAGCCGGCAACGACGCGCTGCCGGTGGCGCAAAGCTCTCCGCGGCTGAACACCTCGATCGACAGCGCGCCATTGCGCGCCTCGCCCCTCACCTCGGCCTGTTCGCCATCATAGACCGGCTTGAGGAAACGCGCGTCGATCAAGCCGCGCCCGAGGAAATCGCGGCCCCATGTCGCAACCGGTAGGTGCATCATATAGGCCATCACGTCGACGCCGGGGACCAGCCCGCCCGAGAAGCCGTACCGCCGCGCCACCGCATCGTCATGGATCTTGTTCTCGGACTCTTTCGAGGTGTTATAGGCCGAGACCCGGTAAGTTTGCGGATTGCTCATGGGTTCCCTCTTATTTTGGTTGTTTTTCTGACGGGATCGTACGCCATCAACCGTCCGTGGCAAGCCTGTGGGCGGCCTCGCAATTTTCCGCCCGATGGGTTACATGCGGCCCACGAATGAACCGCCAAACAGTGATGCCGACTGAAAACCCCACCCGCATCTATGTCGATGCCGACGCCTGTCCGGTGAAGGACGAGGTCTATCGCGTCGCGCTCCGGCACGGACTTGCCGTCAGCGTGGTCGCTGGCAATTTCATCCGCGTGCCGCAGGACCCGCTGATCGAACGCGTCGCCGCCGGTTCCGGCATAAACGCCGCGGATGACTGGATCGCCGAGCGCGCCGGAGATGGCGACATCGTCATCACCGCGGATATTCCGCTGGCGAGCCGCTGTGTGAAGGCGGGCGCAGACGTGATTGCGCCGAACGGCAAACCGTTCACGGAGCAGTCGATCGGCATGACGCTGGCGATGCGCAATCTGATGACCGACCTGCGCTCGTCGGGCGAGATCACCGGCGGACCACGATCGTTCTCGCCGCGCGACCGCTCGGCGTTCCTCTCGGCACTCGACACCGCGATCCGCCGCATCCAGCGCCGCCGCGCCGAACAAACCGTAACGGGACAAAACTGATGGCGCCGCCCCTGATCCAGCTCAAGGACATCAGGCTGACGTTCGGCGGCACGCCGCTGCTCACGGGCGTCGAGCTCTCGGTCTCGGCCGAAGAGCGCGTGTGCCTGATCGGGCGCAACGGCTCCGGCAAATCGACGCTGCTCAAGATCGCGGCCGGTTTGGTCGAGCCTGACGCCGGCAGCCGTTTCGTGCAGCCCGGCGCGACCATCCGCTATCTGCCGCAGGAGCCGGATTTCGGCGATCACGCCACCACGCTCGCCTATGTGGAAGCCGGTCTTGGACCCGGCGATGACCATTATCAGGCGCGCTATCTGCTCGAGCAGCTCGGACTGCACGGCGACGAAGATCCCGCCCATCTCTCCGGCGGCGAGGCGCGTCGCGCGGCGCTCGCGCGGGCACTAGCGCCCTCGCCCGACATCCTGCTGCTGGACGAGCCGACCAACCATCTGGATCTGCCGACCATCGAATGGCTGGAAGGCGAATTGCAGAACCGGCGCTCGGCGCTGGTGCTGATCAGCCACGACCGCCGCTTCCTCACCAATTTGTCGCGCGCGACCGCCTGGCTCGACCGCGGCCAGATCAGGCAGATCGACCGCGGCTTCGGCGCATTCGAGGCCTGGCGCGACGAGGTGCTGGCCGAGGAAGAGCGCGATCAGCACAAGCTCGACCGCAAGATCGTCAACGAGGAGCACTGGCTGCGCTACGGCGTCTCCGGACGACGCAAGCGCAACGTCAAGCGGCTTGCCAATCTGCATACGCTGCGCGCGCAGCGGCGGAACTATCGCGGCACCGCGGGCAGCGCCAATCTCGCTGCTGCCGAGGCAGACAAATCCGGACGGCTGGTGATCGAGGCGAAGAGCATCGGCAAGGCATTCGGCGAGCGCAACATCGTGGAGGATTTCTCGATCCGCATCCAGCGCGGCGACCGCGTCGGCATCGTCGGCCCGAACGGCGCCGGCAAGACCACGCTGGTCAACCTGCTGACCGGCGCGGAGGCACCCGATGCCGGCAGCGTGCGGCTCGGCGTGAACCTTGAAATGGCAACGCTCGACCAGCACCGCGAAAGCCTCGATCCGAAATCGACGCTGTCGGAAGCCCTGACCGGCGGTCGCGGCGACCATGTGATGGTCGGCGGCAAGCCGAAGCATGTCGTCAGCTACATGAAGGACTTCCTGTTCTCGCAGGAGCAGATCCGCACACCACTGGAAGTGCTCTCCGGCGGCGAGCGCGGCCGGCTGATGCTGGCTCGCGCACTTGCAAAACCCTCGAACCTCCTGGTGCTGGACGAGCCGACCAACGATCTCGATCTCGAAACCCTCGACGTGCTCGAGGAGATGCTCGGCGATTACGAGGGCACGGTGATCCTGATCAGCCATGATCGCGACTTCCTCGATCGCGTGGTGACGTCAGTGATCGTGCCCGAGGGCGATGGCCGCTGGATCGAATATGCGGGCGGCTACACCGACATGCTGGCGCAGCGCGGCGCGGATCTGAAGCGCGAGGCAGTAAAGACGACGGTTGTCGAGGAGAAAAAGGGAACGAAGGCCGCGGCGCCGACGGCTACGCCAAAGCGGCGGCTGAGCTTCAACGAGAAGCACGCGCTGGAGACATTGCCGAAGACGATCGAGAAATTGCACGCGGAAATCGCAAAGCAGCAGAAGCTGCTTGACGATCCCAACCTCTACGCGAAGGATCGCAAGACATTCGACGACGCCTCCGCCGCGATCGCCAAGGCGCAGCAGGAGCTTTCCGCCGCCGAAGACCGCTGGCTCGAACTCGAAGTGCTGCGCGAAGAAATTGAACAGGCATAATCCATGACCAATCCCCTCGCCGCAAAAATCGCCCGCGACTATGGCACGCCTTGCGCCGTCATCGACATGGACCGCGTCGAACGCAACATCGCGCGAATCCAGGCGGCGTGCGATGCGGCCGGCGTGGCGCATCGTCCGCATATCAAGACCCACAAGAACCCGATGCTGGCGCAGATGCAGATCGCGGCCGGTGCCAAGGGCATCACCTGCCAGAAGCTCGGCGAGGCCGAGATCATGGCAGAGGCCGGGATCTCCGACATCCTGATCAGCTACAATTTGCTGGGCGACGAGAAGATGGCGCGGCTGGGCGCGCTGCAGGGGAAAGCAAACGTCACCGTAGCGGCGGACAATTCGGTTGTCGTCGCCGACCTGCCGAAGGCTGCGGCTGCGTCGGGCCGCACGCTGTCGGTCGTGGTCGAATGCGATACGGGGCGCAAGCGCGCCGGCGTCGAGACGCCGACCGAGGCGGTCGCGTTGGCGCGGGAGATCGCCGGCAGCCAGGGGCTGCAATTTGCGGGCTTCATGCTGTATCCGACCGAGACCGGCTGGGCGGACGCGCAGAAATTCTTCGACGAAGCGCTGGCCGGCGTGCGTGCACACGGCCTTGACGCGACCATCGTGTCGACCGGCGGCACGCCGAACCTGAAGAATCTCGGCAAGCTGAAGGGCGCGACCGAGCATCGCTTCGGCACCTATATCTACAACGACCGCATGCAGGTCGCGGCCGGCGTAGCCACCTGGGACGACTGCGCGCTGCACATCTATTCGACGGTGGTGAGCCGCGCCGCACCCGAGCGCGGCATCCTCGATGCCGGCTCGAAGACGCTGACCACCGATACCGGCGGGCTCGAAGGCCACGGGCTGATCCTCGAACATCCCGAGGCCAGGATCGCGCGCTTCGCCGAGGAGCATGGCTTCCTCGATCTCTCCCGCAGCAACACCCGTCCCAATGTCGGCGACGTCGTCCGCATCGTGCCCAATCACGTCTGCGTCGTCGTCAACATGATGGACGAAGTGGTAATGGTGCGCGGCGAAGAGATCATCGGCACACTGCCGATCGCGGCGCGCGGGAAGCTGCGCTAGCTAGAGCAGTCACGGCACCCTTCCCCGCTGGTTCTCCTCGAACCAGCATCGCCCATTCCACATATGCCTCTCTCCTCTTGAATCGGCGCCTGGGCATCCGGTCGACTGCAGCACTCATATGGCAGAGGCGCTGTCTAATTCACGCGTTATCCAGGACGCGCTCCTACAACGACAGCTTGCAGGCATAAAGTGCTACGACTAAAGTGACTGACTAGCGCCGTACTCCAAATGATTTTCATTAGGGAGGAATTGACCGGTGGCCATCATCAGGAAAGTGCAGACACCTCAGGGTGTGGAAAATAGAGACATCACGCAGCCAACCCTTTCTTACCCCGACACCGACCTTCCCAGAGTGATCGTTGAGGTGTGGAACAACCGTCGACACATGTTGGATCGGAATCCCCCCGACAGCAACATTCCGACGCAACAGGCCGTGGATGAGGCTACAGAACTGATTAATCGAGAGACCGGCATGGCACTGAGGCGTGCCGTCATCATCACCGAAAGAGAGCACGATAATCACTATGTCATGCAAGACGACGACGAAATCGTCTTTGTGCTGCCGAACCCAAGCCGGATAATCGGCGGCGCAAGCCAACATCAGCTTCTCGAATCTGCCAAGCTGCTGATGGCTTGTACGCCGAACGGGATTTAGGCATGGGCCCTGATGAGATATTCGAGCGGCCGCCTACAATGCGGGCGCTCGTTTTCTCTCTCGCAATTGAGCAAAGTGGCTCGTGCTAATCGACAAGCATTCGTAGCATTGCGGCGAGCGCTACATTTCAGCGCTGACTGATCCACAGGGCTTGAAGGTTTGAAGCGAGTGCCCGTGCAAGCACCCTTCATGTTTCTGGGCGTAGGCAAGCACGCCCATGACAATCAAAGCCACCACGACCAATCCGGCTACGAGGTTCTGCACCATGGCTGCCACTCCAGCTCAACTCATGACCAAGGCGACCAGCGCGATCGTGCCCCGGCGCGATCGTGGGATCAACGCCGGGGCGCGCTTCCTCTCCGCCGACCGGGGCTGGGGGCTGAGTGGTCAGCGAGAGGTCGCGCTGCCAAGGAGAGCACAACCGTCGAACTGATGGCAGTTAAAACTGTGCCGCGCTGCCCAAAAAATGCCGACGTCCACGGATGTCGCGACGCAAACCGGTGCACCGCGATTGAGTTTCGTAGATGGGGTAACGGGCCGCGGTCTGCCCTCCAAGCAAGCCGCGCTTGCTACGGCGCTATGGGTGGCGCGCTGCGCGCGGCTTGCTTGGAGGGCGGGCGGTCGTCCCTCACATTGATGGTGTGAC
>NZ_JBUYEN020000036.1:0-77545 GCF_055229415.2 Bradyrhizobium sp. Leo114
CACACCATCAATGTGAGGGACGACCGCCCGCCCTCCAAGCAAGCCGCGCGCAGCGCGCCACCCATAGCGCCGTAGCAAGCGCGGCTTGCTTGGAGGGCAGACCGCGGCCCGTTACCCCATCTACGGACCATCCAGCGCCGTCATTGCGAGCGAAACGAAACAATCCATCCCGCCACTTGCTGACACATGGATTGCTTCGTCGCTTCGCTCCTCGCAATGACGATGGACGGCGTCTTAATCCACCATCTCCGCGACTGCCTTGCCGCAAGCCTCGGTATCCGCATTGCCGCCGAGGTCGCGGGTGCGGAGCGTGCGTTCGGCGAGCGTGCGTTCGATCGCGCCGACCACCGCGTCCGCCGCCGGCTTCTCGCCGAGATGCTCCAGCATCATCGCGCCTGACCAGATCATGCCGATGGGGTTGGCGATCCCTTGGCCCGCGATATCGGGCGCCGAGCCGTGCACCGGTTCGAACACCGACGGGAAATCGCCTTCCGGATTGATGTTGCCCGAGGGCGCAATGCCGATGGTGCCGGTGCAGGCCGGGCCGAGATCGGAGAGGATGTCCCCGAACAAATTGGAGCCGACCACGACGTCGAACCAGTCCGGATGCAGCACGAAGTTCGCAGTCAGGATGTCGATGTGGTACTTGTCCCACTTCACCGACGGATACTTCTTCGCCATCGCCTCCACGCGCTCGTCCCAATAGGGCATGGTGATGGAGATGCCGTTCGACTTCGTCGCGGAGGTCAGATGCTTCTTCGGCCGCGACTGCGCGAGGTCGAAGGCGAATTTCAGGATGCGGTCGACGCCGATGCGGGTCATCACCGTCTGCTGCGTCACGAACTCACGCTCGGTGTCCGGGAACATCCGCCCGCCGACGGACGAATATTCGCCTTCGGTGTTCTCGCGCACCACCCAGAAATCGATATCGCCGGGCTTGCGGTTCGCGAGCGGCGACGGCACGCCGGGCATCAGCCGCACCGGGCGCAAATTGACATACTGGTCGAACTCACGGCGGAACTTGATCAGCGAGCCCCACAGCGAGACGTGATCCGGAATCTTGGCCGGCCAGCCGACCGCGCCGAAATAGATCGCGTCGTGCTTGCCTATCTGCTCCTTCCAGTCATCCGGCATCATCTGGCCGTGCTTCTCGTAATAGTCATAGGAGGCGAAATCGAAATGGTCGAACTGCACGGCGACGCCATGTTTCTTCGCGGCGGCCTCGAGCACACGCAGCCCCTCCGGCATCACCTCCTTGCCGATGCCGTCGCCGGGAATGACCGCGATCCGATACTGTCTCTTTGCGTTGGCCATGAAGAACACCCTTGTGATTTGCCCGGCTTGAGGCGCCGTCTATTCTCGCGCCCTGCAATGGACCAAACTTCGCCCCGGCGCAACGCTGCAGTGCAATGTTGACGGTCAAGGCGTGATCCACCTACCAATTCCGCCGACTTTTCTCCGATCCCCTCCAGCAACAGCGAGTATTGCCATGGACCTGCATCTGCGCGGCAAGCGCGTTCTGATTACCGGCGCCTCCAAGGGCATCGGCGCGGCCGCCGCCGAAGCCTTTGCCGAGGAAGGCTGCCATCTGCTGCTGGCCGCCCGCAGCGGCGACCAGTTGAAGGCGCTGGCCGGCCGCCTGCGCTCGGCCCACCAGATCGATGCCGCCACGTCGGTCATCGACCTGCGCAAGCCGGAGGATCTTGCGCGATTGTCCAAAGAGGCAGCCGACATCGACATCCTCGTCAACAATGCCGGCGATATTCCCGGCGGCTCGATCGACAAGATCGATGAGGCGACCTGGCGACACGCCTGGGAACTCAAGGTGTTCGGCTATATCAATCTCACCCGCGCGATCTACGCACAGATGAAGGCGCGTGGCGGCGGCGTGATCATCAACGACATCGGCGCCGCCGGCGAGAAATTCGATGCCAACTACATCGCCGGCAGCGCCGGCAACGCCGCGCTGATGGCGCTGACCCGCGCGCTCGGCGGCAAGAGCCTTGCCGACAACATCCGCGTCGTCGGCATCAACCCCGGTCCCGTCGGCACCGACCGGCATGTCACGCTGCTCAAGACCCGCGCCAGACATCAGTTCGGCGACGAGAACCGCTATAAGGAATTCCAGAAGAGCCTGCCGCTCGGCCGCCCGGCCCACGCGCGCGAGATCGCCGACCTCATGGCGTTCCTGGCGTCCGACCGCGCGGGTTATACCTCAGGCGTGATCTATACGGTCGACGGCGGCATTAGCGCGGGGTGGTGATGGCTACCACCGTCATTGCGAGCGAAGCGAAGCAATCCATCGCATCCGCGGAGACAGTATGGATTGCTTCGTCGCTCACGCTCCTCGCAATGACGGGTGGGCCTCACTCGCCCTCGCACAGCCGCCGGATCAGCGTCGTGATCCGTCCCTTCGGCGACATCATCTCGTCCATGATTGAAAAATGGTCAGCGCCGGGAATCTCCTCATACGTCACCGGCAATCCATAATTGGCGCGGTGCCCGGCAAAATCGGCGGTCTGCTTGCGCAAGAGCGGCAGTTCGCCGCTGCCGACCACCAGCGACAGCGGCTTCGGCGGCCCGCCCGCCTGCTCCATCGGAGAATTGCGGTGGGAAGCCGCCTCGTCGAGCCCGAGCTTGACATTGAGATAGCTCATCCGGATCGGCTCGAGATCATAGATGCCAGAGATCGCGACCCCGCCCCGCACATGCGGATGCGACAGCGCCATCGCGGTCAGATGACCGCCGGCCGACCAGCCGGACACCACAAGCTCGGTTTCGGCCGCGCCCAGCGCCGGCAACTGTTTCGCGAGGAAGTCGATGCCGGCGTGGATCTCGGCGACGATCTCGTCGAGCGTCGCCTCCGGTGCGAGCGTATAGCCGATCAGCGCGACATTGATGCCATGCGCCATCGCTCCTTCAGCCATCACCGTGAAGAACTCCTTCGACCGCATCTGCCAATAACCGCCATGGATAAACAGCAGCGTCGGCGCGCGCTCTCCCGCTTTGAGGAAATCGATGCGGTTGCGCTCACGCGGGCCATAGCGGAGATCGATGTGATTGGGATAGCGCTTGCGCAGCTCGGCGGAGCGCTCGCCCCAGCCCGCAACGATGTCACCGCTGCCTAAAACTGCGGCACCGTTGTTAAGGCCGCGGTCTCGCTCCTCCTGGCTCATGTCGCGCCAATCGAGCGCAGAGAAGGGTGTCGTCATCAGCAGATCTCCGGTTCCAGCCATTCCCCCAGCACGTTTCCACTTTTCCGGAAATTGGTCTAGAGCACTATTCCCTCCGCTATTACGAACTGCAATCAATGGAGATGCGAGTGACGGATCAAGGCCTGGTGCGGGAGAGCGCCTGCACAGTCGTCGACAAATTGCGATCTGGCGAGGTCACCCCGCTCGACCTGCTCGATGTCCTGGAAAAACGGATCACCGAAGTCGACGACAAGGTCAACGCGCTCCCGATCCTGTGCTTCGACCGTGCCCGGCAGCACGCCAAGGCGTTGATGCAGAAGCCGGCCGCTGAGCGTGGCCTGCTCGCCGGCCTGCCGGTGCCGATCAAGGATCTCACGAATGTCGCTGATGTGCGCACCACGCAGGGATCGCCGATCTTCAAGGATACCGTCGCCACCAGGTCCGATATCGTCGTCACGAATCTGGAAGCGAATGGCGGTGTGGTCTACGCCAAGTCGAACACGCCGGAATTCGGGGCCGGCGCCAACACCTTCAATGAAGTGTTCGGGGCGACGTTGAACCCCTGGGATACGTCGCGCTCGGCAGCCGGCTCTTCCGGCGGAGCGGCGGTCGCGCTGGCGACCGGAATGGCATGGCTTGCTCACGGCACCGATATGGGTGGATCGCTGCGCAATCCAGCCAGCTTCTGCGGCATCGTCGGAATGCGGCCCAGCATCGGCCGCGTCGCCCACACGCCGAGCGCCATGATCGATCGCAACCTGACCGTTCACGGCCCGATGGCGCGCAACGTCGAGGATCTCGCGCTGCTGCTCGACGCGATGAGCGGCGAGTATGCCGCCGACCCGCTGTCGCTGCCGGCGCCGACGGCGTCGTTCCTGTCAGCGACGCGCTCCGGCAAGAGGCCGAAACGCATCGCCTATTCGCCCGACCTCGGCATCACCCCGGTTGATCCCGAAGTAAAGGCGATCACGCGCAGCGCGGCGGAACGCTTTGCCGAAGCAGGCGCCATCGTCGAGGAAGCGTATCCCGACCTCAGCGAAGCTCATGAATGCTTCCACGTGCTGCGCGCGTTCGACTTCGCTGTAACCAAGGCGGCGCTGCTTCGCACCAAGCGCGACATGCTCAAGCCGGAGGTGATCTGGAACATCGAGGAAGGCCTGAAGTTGACGGTCGAGCAACTCGAGCGCGCAGAGGCCCAGCGCGTCGCCATGACGGCACGCACCCTCGAATTCTTCGGTAGCTACGACCTGTTGCTGACGCCTGCGACCATCGTCGCGCCGTTCCCGATCGAGAACCGCTATGTCGCTGAATGCGACGGCAAGAAGTTCGAGAATTACGTGCAGTGGCTCGGTATCGTCTATGCGATCACACTTGCGTGTTGTCCGGCGCTGTCCCTGCCCTGCGGCTTCACCGCCTCCGGCCTGCCGGTCGGATTGCAGATGGTGGCACCGCCACGCGGCGAAGCTCAGCTATTGGCCGGCGCGAAAGTGCTGGAGGATATTTTGGGCGTGCGCGGTGCGACGCCGATCGATCCGAGGACGGTGAGATAAAGATCTCTCCCCTCATGGTGAGGAGGCGCGCAGCGCCGTCTCGAACCATGAGGCCCCGATCTCACCCGGGGTCCATCCTTCGAGACGCCTGCTCCGCAGGCTCTCAGGATGAGGGCTATCGAGAGGAGAAAGACACGCCCATCGGCAATTGCGCTGGCGACATTTGACGTGCTACCGGGGCCGCAACCAGTTCCCGACCTCGTGAAGTATGTCGGGCCGGATGATCAAATTGCCGTGCGTGGAGTTCCAATATGACAGATCAGGCCGCCAGGATCGCCGACGAGCCCCTCGACATTCGTGACGTCGAACGACGGATCAAGGCGATCTTCATCGGCTCGGTCGGCAATCTCGTCGAGTGGTACGACTTCTACGCCTACACGGCGTTTGCACTGTATTTCGCGCCAGCGTTCTTTCCCGGCAACGATCCGGTGGTGCAACAGCTCAATGCGGCCGTGATATTCGCCGCGACCTTCCTGATGCGGCCGCTCGGCGGCTGGCTGTTCGGCTTCATCGCCGACCGTTACGGACGGCGGCTGTCGCTCACGATCTCCGTGGTCTGCATGTGTTTCGGCTCGCTGATCATCGCGGTGACGCCGACCTACGCCACGATCGGCTTTGCCGCGCCCGTGATCCTTGCGCTGGCGCGCGTGATCGAGGGTCTCAGCCTCGGTGGCGAATATGGCGCGAGCGCCACCTATCTCAGCGAAGTCGCCGACGCCAAGAACCGCGGGTTCTATTCGAGCTTCCAATACGTCACCTTGATCGGCGGCCAGCTCACCGCGATCATCGTGCTGCTCCTGCTGCAGAAGGTGTTCTTGACGCCGGAACAGCTCAAGGACTGGGGCTGGCGGATTCCCTTCGCGATCGGTGCGGCGCTTGCCGTGATCGCAGCGGTGATGCGGCGCAGCCTGCAGGAGACCGACGCCTTCGAGGAAGCAAAGAAGGTCAGCAAGCCGACCGGCTCGATCACGAAGCTTCTGAACTATCCGCGCGAACTGCTGCTGGTGGTCGGGCTGACCGCGGGCGGCACCGCGGCGTTCTACACCTTCACCACCTACATGCAGACCTTCGTCAAATTGTCGGTCGGCCTCACCGAGGACCAGACCACTTTCGTGATCTTCGGCTCGCTGATCTTTGCGACCATTCTGCAACCGCTCTACGGCGCGCTGTCTGATCGCATCGGCCGCAAGCCGCTCCTGATCTTCTTCGGTGTCGCCGGCACGCTCGCGACCGTTCCGATCCTGACCACGCTGAAAGATACCAAATCGCCCTTCATCGCGTTCCTCTTGATCTGCGGCGCCTGGATCTTCACCGCCGGCTACACGTCGATCAACGCTGTGGTGAAGGCCGAACTGTTTCCGACCAATGTCCGCGCGCTCGGCGTCGGCCTGCCCTATGCGATCACAGTGTCTCTGTTCGGCGGCACGGCGCCGGCGATCGCGCTCTATTTCAAGAGCCTTGGGCACGAACAATGGTTCTACTATTACCTCAGCGGCATGATCTTCCTCTCGCTCCTGATCTATGCAACCATGCGCGACACCAAGCATGAATCAGCGATGCATCGCCACGAGTGACGACAAATGGCTGACGACCAGGAGCCGCCGCCGGAAAGCAAGCTGACGCGCAGCAAGGAGCGCTGGGCGCGCGAAGGCCGCTTCCTCACCGGCAGGATCACGCGTCCCGACGAGCAACGCCTGCCGCCGGGCCAGCATCTCACCCGCGACTGGCCGACGCTCGATCTCGGATTGACGCCCGAGATTCCCCGCGAGCGCTGGCGGCTCGACGTCTATGGCGCGGTGGAACATCCGGTGTTCTGGGATTGGGCGCAGTTCACCGCGCAGCCGCAATCGCAATTCGTCTCCGACATCCATTGCGTCACCACCTGGTCGCGCTACGACAATCAATGGCAGGGTCTTGCGACCCGCGATCTCTTGGCCGCCTGCCAGCCACATGAGGATGCGCGCTTCGTGGTGCTGCATTCCTATGACGGCTACACCACCAATCTGGCGATTGAGGATTTTGCCGCCGAGGACGCGCTGCTTGCGCATGGCTGGTCAGGCAAACCGCTGACCGAAGAGCATGGCGGCCCCGTGCGGCTCGTGGTGCCGCATCTCTATTTCTGGAAGAGCGCCAAATGGCTGCAGGCGATCGAATTCGTGACGCAGGACAAGCCCGGCTATTGGGAAGTCCGCGGCTATCACAACCGCGGCGATCCCTGGAAGGAAGAACGTTATTCGGGTGATTGACTGTTGTCGGTGGCGTTCTTCACCTCTCCCGTAGGGAGAGGTCGAATTTAGAGCGTAGCGAGAAATTCGGGTGAGGGGTTACGCTCTATCGAGGGACCTGAACCCCTCACCCGGCGCTGCACGCCGACCTCTCCCTATGGGAGAGGTGAAGGGAAACCGTGATGGAGGGTAGCCGTGCCGACTGAACGCTTCCAGTTCGCAAGCTCGGAAGGACACCAGCTCGCCGCCGCGTTGGACACGCCTGACGGCGAGATTCACGCCTATGCGCTGTTTGCGCATTGCTTCACCTGCGGCAAGGACGTGCTGGCCGCCAAGCGCATCGCGGTCGCGCTTGCCGCCAAAGGCATCGCGGTGCTGCGCTTCGATTTCACGGGGCTCGGCTCCAGCGAAGGCGATTTCGCCAATTCGACGTTCTCCTCCAACGTCGCCGATCTCGTCCGCGCCGCCGATCACCTGCGCGAAACCCGCAAAGCGCCCGATCTCCTGATCGGCCACAGCCTCGGCGGTGCCGCGATCCTCGCCGCGGCCGCGCAGATTCCGGAGGCGAAGGCCATCGTCACCATCGCCGCGCCGTCCGATCCCGCCCACGTCACCCACTTGCTCAAGGACCAGGTCGAGAACATCCGTGAGCAAGGTGAAGTCGAGGTCTCGCTCGCCGGCCGGCCGTTCCGCATCAAGCGCGAATTCCTCGATGACATCGCCGAGCAGAATCTGCTGGCGCAGGTCGCAAAGCTGCACAAGGCGCTGTTGATCATGCATGCGCCGACCGACGACACCGTCGGCATCGAGAACGCCACCAAGCTGTTCATCGCGGCAAAGCACCCCAAGAGCTTCGTCTCGCTCGCCGACGCCGATCATCTCCTCGCAGACAAGCGAGACACCAGCTATGCCGCCGACGTTATCGCGGCCTGGTCGGAGCGCTATGTCGGGCCGGCGGTGCTCGGGTCTGCCGTCGATATCACCGAGGCGCCGCGCCATGTCGTGGTGCGCGAGACGCGCGACAGCAAATTCCAGCAGATCGTCACCGCCGGCCCGCATCGATTGCTGGCGGACGAGCCGGCCACGGTCGGCGGCGAGGACTCAGGTCCCGGCCCCTACGATCTCGTGCTCGCCGGCCTTGGCGCCTGCACCTCGATGACGATGCGCATGTATGCCAACCGCAAGGCGCTGCCGCTCGATCGCGTCACGGTGACGCTGACGCACAGCAAGATCTACGCCAAGGATTGCGCGGAGTGCGAGACGCGCGAAGGCATGCTCGACCAGATCGACCGTGTCATCAAGATCGATGGCCCCTCGCTCGACGACGACCAGCGCAAGCGGCTGATGGAGATCGCCGACAAGTGCCCGGTGCACCGCACGCTGACGTCAGAGGTGCGGATCGTGACGAAGGCCGCGGATTGAGAAAGTCTTGCACCAGCTAGCCGCCGGACATTGGCGTCATTGCGAGCGAAGCGAAGCAATCCATCTCGCCACTTGCTGAGGCATGGATTGCTTCGTCGCTTCCGCTCCTCGCAATGACGGCGTCAATCCATCACGGCCGCAGGATCACGCGGTCTCGCGAGGAGCCGGCGACGGCGAAAAACGCTGATCGCGCCTGCTCCAGCGGATAGATCGCGCTCGCCTTGATCGGAAACGGTTTCAGGTGCCCGCTCGCAAATCCCGGACCGAGTTCGCGCAGGACTGCGCCGGTCGCAATCGACGACAGGCCCAGCGTATCAATGCCGACATAGGTGTGCTGACCGCGATAGAATTCGAGGATGTTGAACTGCACGATGCGGTCGACGGCCGCGATCAGGATCTGCCGCCCACGCAGCGCCAGAGATTTGTGTGCGGCCTGAAAATAGGGATCGCCAACCGTGTTGAAGACGACGTCGGCGCCCTTGCCGCCGGTGAGTTCGCGCACGCGCGCCGCCACATCGGTGCTTGAGGCATCGATCATCTCGACCTTCGCGTTGCTGTGCCCTTCATAAGGCTCGCTCTTGCGGGCCACGCCGATGACACGCGCGCCTTGCCAGGTCGCGATCTGCACCGCAGCCTGCCCGACCTTGCCATTGACGCCCATCACCAGCACCGTCTCGCTTGGCTTCGGCAGCCCGGCGCGGCGAAAGCCTTCGATCGCGGTCACAAAGGGCACGCCGATGCCGGCGGCCTCCTCCCATGAAATGCCCTTAGGTTTTTCCACCACTGCGTCTGCCTCGACCACGAGATGCGTCGCATGCGTGCCATCGCGGCGAATGCCGAGATCGCCGGACGAGCCGAACACCTCGCGCCCGATCCATCCCTCGGGCCCGTCGATCACGACACCGGCATAGTCGCGGCCCGGCGTGCGCGGAAACACCGCGTAAGGCATCAGCCCGGTCGCGGCCTTCACATCGGATGGATTGACGGCGGCAGCCTTGATCTCGATCAGCACCTCGTTCGCGGCGCGTGAGAGCGCGTGTGTTTCCACGGTCGGCGCAAGCGCGGCAGGGTTGTCGGCTTTGGCCAGCAGGCGAACGCAGCGGGCTTGGACTACTTGGGTGCTGGGTGTCGGCATCGAGGTGTCGGTCCGTTATGCAGGTTGGGGGTACCAGCCACGTCATTGCGAGCGGGGCGAAGCAATCCATATCTCCACAAGCGGCGCGATGGATTGCTTCGCTCCGCTCGCAATGACGGGGAAAGAGCGGCGGCTACGCTGAGAGTTACCCCCTCGGTCGCTTGTCGTAAACCCGTTTGGCCTTGCCGAGCGAACGCTCCAGGGTTTCGGGGGCGACGGCTTGAACGCGCGCAGTGATGCCGATCGTATTCTTGATGAAAATCGAGACCTTCTCGGCATGCACGGCAAGGCCGCTGCCGTCCCAGCTTTCGGGGCGGGCTTCGGCGAGCACCGTCATCTCGTCCATGCGGCCTTCGCGCGACAGCTCGATGATGAAATGGCCGCCGCACCAATCGGTCGCGAGCAGCGCCTCCTCGATCTGGGTCGGAAACACGTTGACGCCACGCAGGATGATCATGTCGTCGGAGCGGCCGGTCACCTTCTCCATCCGCCGCATGCCCGGCCGGGCGGTGCCCGGCAGCAAGCGCGTGAGGTCGCGGGTGCGGTAGCGGATCACGGGAAAGGCTTCCTTGGTCAGCGAGGTGAAGACCAGTTCGCCCTTCTCGCCGTCGGGCAGCACTTGTCCGGTCTCGGGATCGATCACTTCAGGATAGAAATGATCTTCCCAGATGTGCAGCCCGTCCTTGCTCTCCACGCATTCCTGCGCAACGCCGGGGCCGATCACCTCCGACAGGCCATAGATATCGGTCGCGTCCATGTCGAAGGCGTGCTCGATCTCGGCGCGCATCGCGTTGGTCCAGGGTTCGGCGCCGAAGATGCCGAACTTCAGCGAGGAGTTTCGCGGATCAAGTCCCTGTCGCCTGAACTCGTCCAGGATCGCCAGCATATAGCTCGGCGTCACCGTGATGATGTCGGGCCGGAAGTCGTTGATGAGCTGCACCTGACGTTCGGTCATGCCGCCGGAGACCGGCACCACGGTGCAGCCGAGTTGCTCGGCGCCGTAGTGCACGCCGAGGCCACCGGTGAACAGGCCATAGCCGTAGGCATTGTGGATGATCATGCCGCGGCGGCCGCCGGCGGCGCGGATCGAGCGCGCCATCACGTCCGACCAGATGTCGATATCGGCCTGCGTGTAGCCGACCACAATTGGCTTGCCTGTCGTGCCGGAGGAGGCATGGACGCGCACCAGTCTTTCGCGCGGCACCGCGAACATGCCGAACGGATAATTGTCGCGCAGGTCGGTCTTGGCCGTGAACGGGAATTTCGCGAGGTCGGAAAGCTCCCTGAAATCGGACGGATGCACGCCGGCCGCATCGAAGACGCGCTTGTAATGCGCAACGTTGTCATAGGCGTGCTGCAGCGACCATGCCAGCCGCTTGGTCTGCAGTGCCATGATCGCATCACGCGAGGCGCCCTCAGTTTCCTCCATCTCAGCGCTGTAACCACTTCCCGTCGACTTGAGCTTTGGCACGGCCATGGCGCGTTTCCTTCGATCGTCTATTTTTGCTTGGTCTCGTTGTCCGCTGTCGGCAGCCATGAGCCGCCGATCACGCGAGAATGGCCGCGAAATTCGGCGATCACATCATCGCCTGCCGTGACGCGGACGTCATATATTCCGGACCGTCCGTTGCGCGAGATCTCGCGTGCGGTGGCGATCAGGCGGTCGCCGAGCCTGCCGGGCCGGATGAAGGTGATGCTGCCTTGCGCGGCGACGACGCGTTCATTGTGGCTGTTGCAGGCAAAGGCGAACGCGGAATCGGCCAGCGTGAAGATGAAGCCGCCATGGGCGATGCGTTGGCCGTTGACCATGTGCGGCGCGATCGTCATCGCAAGCGTCGCCTGCCCCGGCTTGATCTCGACGATCTCCATGCCGAGGCCCTTGCTGGCGTCGTCCTCCTTCCACATCGCCTCGGCGCAGGCGCGGGCGAGGTCCTCAGGCGAAAGCGTGGCCTTGACGTTCACGTTCAACTCCCTGTCGGCGGGCCCGTTACATGGGCCTCTTGGCATGATTTGTGAGACGCGCTGCCCTACCTGTCAACGCGACTTGAAGCTCTATACGTGGTCGTAATCGACCACGACCTTGTCCGAGCACGGCCGCGCCTGGCAGGTCAGGATGAACCCGGCCTGCAATTCCCACGGCTCCAGCGAATAGTTCAGCTCCATCTCCGCCTTGCCTTCGACCAGTTTGGCGCGGCAGGTCGAGCACATGCCGCCCTTGCAGGCGAAGGGCAGATCGATGCCCGCACGCAGCGCCGCGTCGAGGATGGCTTCGCCGTCCGCAACCGGCACCTCGCGCCGTTTACCGTCGATGATCAGCGAGGCCAGCGCCTTCGGCGGTGCGCCCGGCTCCACGATCTTTTTCGGCCGCGGTTTGCCGCCGAACTCGGAGACGAAGCGCTCGACGTGGATCTTGTCATCGCCGAGGCCAAGGTCGCGGCAGGTCGCCTCGATCTCCTCGCTCATCCCGATCGGGCCGCAGATGAAGACGTGATCGACACTTGCCGCCGGCACCAGTGAGCGCAACAGCACCCTCACCTTCTCGCCGTCGAGCCGGCCGTGCAGGATCGGAATGTCCTGCTCCTCGCCCGAGATGACGTGGAACAGCGAGAACCGCTGCAGGAAGCGATCCTTCAATTCCTCCAGCTCTTCGAGGAACAGCATGCCTGAGGTCGAGCGGTTGCCGTAGAACAGGAAGAAGCGGCTTTGCGGCTCGCGCGCCAGCACGCCCTTGACGATCGACAGGATCGGCGTGATGCCGCTTCCCGCGGCAAAGCCGACGTAAATCCGGGCCTCCTCCGGCGCCGGCGCGACGCCGAAGCGGCCGGTCGGCGTCATCACATCGAGTTCGTCGCCGGCTTTAAGGTCTTCCGCCGCCCAGTTCGAGAACGCGCCGCCATCGACCTTCTTCACGGCAATGCGCAATTCGCCATCATCAGGGCCGGAACAGATCGAATAGGATCGGCGTACTTCCTCGCCGTCCAGCATGGTGCGCAGGGTCAGATATTGACCAGGCGCAAAGCTGTAATCGCTTGCGAGTTCCTTCGGAATCGCAAACGTCATCGATATCGCGTCCGCGCTCTCGCGGCGCAGGCCGTTAACGGCAAGGCGATGGAATCGGGGTGCGAGCGACATGGTTCATCTCTTTCCGTCATTGCGAGGAGCGAAGCGACGAAGCAATCCATGGCGCCACGTGTGGAGAGATGGATTGCTTCGCTTCGCTCGCAATGACGGCATCATGGGTCAATGACACTTGAAATAATCGAATGGTTCGTGGCAACTCCTGCAGCGCCACAGCGCCTTGCAGGAGGTCGAGCCGAATTCGGACAGCAATTCGGTGTCTTCGGACCCGCATTGCGGACACGCCACCCGTTGCCGGCCGAACAGCGCGCGGCGTGAGCTGCCGGGCAGCGGCGGTGCGATACCGTACTCCTTCAGCTTGCGGCGGCCATCCTCGCTCATCCAGTCGGTGGTCCAGGCCGGCGATAGCACAGTGCGGATCTTCGGGCCGCGAATGCCCTCGCGCTCGAGCGCCAGCTCGATCTCCAGCGCAATCACGTTCATGGCGGGGCAGCCGGAATAGGTCGGCGTGATCGCGACCTCGACCCGCCCGTCCTGAACCGCGACGTCGCGCAGCACGCCGAGATCGGCGATGGTCAGCACGGGAATCTCGGGATCGACCACCTGCGCGGCCGCGTCCCAGGCGCGCCGGCGCAGATCGGCATTGCTGATGACAGCGCTCACCATGTCGCCCCCGGAAAGGTTCGCTGCAGCGACTGCAATTCGCTGAGGAGATGGCCGAGATGCTCGCTGTGCCGGCCGCTGCGGCCGCCCTGCTGCATCCAGTTGCTCGCCGGCAAGCGAAGCGTCGCCTCGTCCACCACAGCGGTTATCGTCTTCAGCCATTGCGGATGCAGCAGCGCCGGGTCGACTGCGATACCGGCGTCGATCAGACCGCGCTCAGAGTCGTCGGCGGCGAACATCTCGCCGGTGAAGGACCAGAGATCCTCAATCGCCGTCTGTGCGCGGCGATGGCTTTCCTCGGTGCCGTCGCCGAGCCGGACGATCCATTCCGACGAATGCCTGAGATGATAGGCGCTCTCCTTCTCGGATTTCGCCCCGATCGCCGCGAGCGTCGCATCCTTCGACTGCATCATCGCACGCCAATAGAGATCGGCGAAGGCGGCATGGAAGAACTGCCGCACCATGGTGCGCGCGAAATCGCCGTTCGGCTGCTCGACCAGGAGGAGATTGCGGTACTGCCTGACGTCGCGCAGATAAGCGAACTTGTCCTCGTCGTTGTCCTTGCCCTCGACCTTGGCGGCGTAGCTGTAAAGCTCGCGCGCCTGTCCGAGGAGATCGAGCCCCATATTGGCGAGCGCCATGTCCTCTTCGAGCGTTGGCGCGTGTCCGCACCATTCCGACAGACGGTGGCCCAGGATCAGCGCATCGTCGGCGCGCCGCAATGTGTAGAGCACGAGCGGCGTTTCGGAGATTTGGATGTTGGCGACGGCCATAGCGATCCACCTGCTTGTTCAGTCGTCATTGCGAGGAGCGAAGCGACGAAGCAATCCACGTCTCCGCAAGTGGCACTATGGATTGCTTCGCTTCGCTCGCAATGACGGCTACATATGTCCGACTTCCTCGGGCACGTCGTAAAACGTCGGGTGCCTGTAAATCTTCGACTCCGCCGGTTCGAACATCATGCCCTTCTCGGCCGGGTCGGAGGCGGTGATCGCGCTCGACGGCACCACCCAGATCGAAAGGCCCTCGCCGCGGCGGGTGTAGATGTCGCGCGCGGCCTGCAGCGCCAGCGTAGCGTCGGCGGCATGCAGCGAGCCGACATGCTTGTGCGCAAGCCCGTTGCGGCTGCGGATGAAGACTTCCCAGAGCGGACTATTCGGCGTGGCCATCTCGGCCTCCCTATTCGGCTGCCTGCGCGAACTGCCGGCGCTTGCGCTTCTCGGCGTACGCAGCCGCCGCTTCGCGCACCCACGCCCCTGCCTCATGCGCCTTGCGGCGCGCCGCCAGACGATCGCGGTTGCAAGGGCCGTTGCCCGCGAGCACCTGCTTGAATTCCTCCCAGTCGATCGGGCCAGGCACCCAGTGGCCGGCTTCGTCCTGCTTCATCTCGGAATCGGGAATGGTGAGGCCCAGGAACTGCGCCTGCGGCACGGTCGCATCGACGAATTTCTGCCGTAGCTCGTCATTGGAGAAGCGCTTGATCTTCCATTTGGTCGAGGTGTCGCTGTGCTGGCTCACCTTGTCGGGCGGGCCGAACATCATCAGCACCGGCCACCACCAGCGGTTCAGCGCATCCTGCGCCATTGCCTTCTGCTCATCGGTGCCGCGGCACAGCGTCAGCATGATCTCGAAACCCTGGCGCTGATGGAACGACTCTTCCTTGCAGACGCGGATCATCGCTCGCGCATAAGGGCCATAGGAGCAGCGGCACAGCGGGATCTGGTTCATGATGGCGGCGCCATCGACCAGCCAGCCGATGGTGCCGATGTCGGCCCAGGTCATCGTCGGATAGTTGAAGATCGAGGAATACTTCGCCTTGCCCGTCAGCATCGCATCGACGAGCTCTTCGCGCGCGGTGCCGAGCGTCTCGGCGGCGGCGTAGAGATAAAGCCCGTGGCCGCATTCGTCCTGCACTTTTGCCAATAGCGCGGCCTTGCGGCGCAGCGTCGGCGCGCGCGTGATCCAGTTGCCCTCGGGCAGCATGCCGACGATTTCGGAATGAGCGTGCTGGGAAATCTGCCGCGTCAGTGTCTTGCGATAGGCCGCGGGCATCCAGTCGTTCGGCTCGATGCGCTCGTCGGCATCGATGCGCGCCTGAAACGCGGCGGCGCGCGCGGCGTCCTCGACATTGCGGTCATCTGCATCAGACGTATTCAGCGCCTGCGTGTACATGCCCGACCTCCCGAATTTTATTGTCTTTGATCTATATCAAAATTCTAATTCTTGCAAGCATTCTTGTAATATATTTACGCATCCTCGAACCGCCGTGAAAGTTCCACGCCGGGCTTCGGCAGCCGCCCATCCTCAGTGGTCGCATGCCGGTCAAGCCATTGTTCGGATAAGGCCAGCACGCCGCGATAGATTTCGCCGCAGAGCTTTCGCGCTGCACTCCCCGGCCAGTCCTTCGGCAATAGCGCGGTCGGCAGCAGCGGATCGCGCAGCACCACGCGGCGGTAGTAATGGATCAGGAGGATGCGGGCCGTGAACGCGTCGGCGTCGGTGAGTTCCTCTCCGCGCGCGAGCCAGCCGCGCAACGGCTCGAACGTCCTGATGAATTTCTGATAGGCATCCGCGGTGCGATCGAGCGGCCAGCTCTCGCTGAGCAGCCGCCGCCCGTTTTGATCTTCGGCCGAAACGTCCAGACGGATGGCGCTAGCGGCCTCTTCGGGGATCGGCACGCCCGACGGCGCGACCCACACGCCCGGCAGCGGACTGCCGAAGCCGGCGTTCTTCAGCGCCTCGCGCGCGGCATCGCGATCCTCGCCATTGCCGATCAGCAGCAGTTCGAAACGCCCGGTCCAGTCCGACGGCGGCGGATCGTAGATGTGCCTGGTCGCGGTGTCGAAGGTTTGCCGGCCCCTCTCATTCAGTCGGTAGAAGCTGTTGCGGCCGACCTTGTTGCGCTCGAGCCAGCCGTCGGCGGCGAGCCGCGACATCGCGGTGCGCACCACGCCGCCGTCGATGTCGAGGAAGGCGAAGAAATCCAGCAGCGTGCCGAGCCACACGCAGCCGCCGCGCGGGACGATAGCGTCGCCGAACACGGTGATGACGATGGAGCCAGTGCGCGAGGGCTCGCGCTTCAACTGGTCGATGATGCGGTCAAGCGGCTGCGGCATGCGTCCACGCATACCGCGTTTCGCGTTGGGGCGACAATGTTGCTTGTGGTAGGCAGCCGGGCCGCATCCTTCGAGACGCGGCCAAGAGGCCGCTCCTCAGGATGAGGTCTGGCAGGGGGCGCGCGCTGTTAGACCCTCATGGTGAGGAGCGGCCTCTTGGCCGCGTCTCGAACCATGAGGCCCCGACGCACTACCGGTCCGGATCCGGATAAACCATGGCGCGCCAGCCGCCACGATCGAACGGCGCCCACTCCCCTTCGCGCTGCGCCAGCCGGTCGGCGACCGCGTAGACGGCGGCGGGATGGTGGCCCATGCCGCAATGGCTGCTTTCGACCTCGATGCTTTCCGACATCGCCGAGGCCTGCTCGCGGCAGCCTTGCCAGGCGCAGATGCCATCGGTGCGGCTGAAGATCGCCGTGGTCGGCACCGGAGGCGCGCTGGCCAGCGATCCACCGAAGCGCGGGTCCTCTTCCTCGGCGCGGCGGCCGCTCGCGATCTCATAGACCTGCCAGGCGTTGGTCGATTTTGGCCCGGCCGCAAAGGGGCTGCCGAGCGTGATCACCTGGCGCACGCGCTCAGGCATCATCTTGGCGAGTTGGCGAGCATAGAGGCCGCCGAGGCTCCAGCCGACGAGCGAGACCTTGCGGCCATGGCTGTCGTTCATCTCCTGCACGAGATCGACCATCGCCTGCTGCACGCCCGCGCGCAGGCCGAGATTGCGGCCCTGGCGCCAGCCGCTGACCGCGTAGCCCTTGCTGCTCAGGAACTCGCGCAGCGGCCGGGTCGAGAGATCCGATGCGACGAGGCCGGGCAGCACCAGCACCGGATGACCATCGCCGCGCGGCGCGAGGCTCAACAGCGGCAAAGCGCCGAGGAAGGCGCCGAGTTCGTGGATGGCGCGCCCCTCCAACAGCATCAACGTCCTGGACGGCGGGCGAAGCGTCTCTGCGGCAAGGGGCACGGCATCTCCTTCCCGCCGGCCTTCGCATTGCGGCAGCCGGCCAACGGATCAATAGGCAATTAAAGCTAGGGAAACGGCTTTCTACTTTCAAGCTAACCAGATCACACAGATCACAACAAAAACGCTCGCGTACCCGATCGGTCACACCAGCCGCAGCAAATATTCGATGGTGTACAAGATCAATCCGGCAAGGCCGCCGATCAGCGAGCCATTGAAGCGAATATATTGCAGGTCCCTGCCGACGTTGATCTCGAGCAGCGAGATCAATTGCTGCATGTCCCAGGCCTTCATCTGATCGGCAATGAAGGTCGAAACGCCGCTCTTCTGGTCGGCGACCACTGTCCGCAGGATCGCGACCAACCCCTCGTTGATCTCGGCGCGCAGCTCAGTGTCGCCGGCCAGCGCTTCACCCGCCTCCACGAACATCCTGGCCAGATACTGCTGCAGGACCTGCGTCTCTCCAGAGGCGCTGCGTTCGATGAAGTCCTTCAGGTTCGACCAGATGTTGCGCGCGAGGCCTTCAAGTTCCGGCCGCGCCAGCAGATCGCGCTTCAATCGGTTGATGCGATCGGCAAAGGCACGATCGCTGCCGAGCCGCTCGACGAACGACAGCAGCATGCGGTCGAACTCGCCGCGGAACGGATGCTTCGGATCGTCACGGACTTCCTCGAAGAATTTCGTCGCGGAGGCGATGATCCGGTTCACGACGAATTTGTCGGCGCGATAGAGCCTCAGGAGCGTCGGCATTTCCGCGCGGACCTTGTCGCGGATGACAGCCATGGTCTCCTTCGTCGTCAGCGTCTGGTGCAGGACGCGCAGGATGTCGTCGAGCAGGCCCTCGTGCTTTCCCTCCTGCACGAAGCCGCGCAGCGTGCCGGCGGCAAGCGGCGCCAGATCGATCGCCAGCAGTTGCGCGGTGACGCGGCGGCTGACGAACTTCATCAATCCCGAATTCTCCGTCGCCGAGAACGCCTCCGGCAACAGACGCAGCAGAAAGCGAGCGAGATCGGTCGAGCGCTTGCGGTCGCGCAGCCAGTCGGCGATGAAAGCGCCGAAATCGATCTCGCGCAGCTTGGCCTCCACCGGCCCTGCTTCGAGGAAATTCTTCTCGATGAATTCGCCGAGCTTCTCGGCGATGCGGCCCTGATTGCTCTGGATGATCGCGGTGTGCGGGATCGGCAATCCCAAGGGACGCTTGAACAAGGCGACCACCGCATACCAGTCGGCGAGCCCGCCGATCGTCGCCGCTTCCGCAAAGGCCGCGATGAAGCCGAACACGGGATGCACCGGCAACAACGCTTTCGCGACGAGGAACAGCACGAACGTCGCCACGAGCACCCCGGTCGCCAGCCACTTCACGCGCCGCAACTCCGCCGCGCGGATCGCGTCGGCGGGAGTGGCGATGGTGAAGGTGGCGGGAAGGGTCATGACGGCTCAACGACAGTTGGTTGGCTGCGATCATATCGCGCCACACCCACCGCCGTCATGGCCGGGCTTGTCCCGGCCATCCACGTTTCAGTGCATGCGGCAAGAAAGCACGTGGATGCCCGGGACAAGCCCGGGCATGACGGAGCAACAAAAAAGAAGGCCCGCAACCGGCGGGCCCTTCGGAAAACCAGAGTTGGCAGGCCTGACGCGATCAGGCCGTCTTGTTGTAGACCTTGGCGAAATTGTCCTGCGCGGACTTCGCACCTTCGGTGACGAGCTTGCCGACATATTCGGTCGCAGACTTGGCCCGCGAGACGAACACTTCGCCGCGCGCACGCACCAGGTCCGACTGGATCTGCACCGCTTCGTTCAGCGACTTGGCGGAAGCCAGCTTGTCGATACCGTTGAAGAACGCTTCCGCGTCCTGATAGATCGCCTCCTGGATATTGCGGCTGATCTTGGCGGCCTCGGAAACCGAACCGGCAACGGCGGATTCGATCACGGCGGTCACCTTTTCCGAGCCGGCGTGCAAGTCTGCGGCACGAACCTTGGCGGTCTCGGCCTGCTTCTTCACGAACTCACGGGCGGCTTCCGGCACTTCCAGGTTCTGCAGCTTGGTAAAAGCTTCGGTCACAGGCGCAAAGGCCTGCTTGACGCTATCAAAAACGGAATTGGTCTCGGTGGTCATAGGGTCTCTCCATCCTCGGTTAGAGCTATGGGCTCACCCCGTCCAAATCTGGCCCAGGGCGTCATCCTTATGCCATGGTTAATGGTGCATCGCAATATATATGTTGCGGTGCAATATCACAAATCTGTGAACAGCCGTAATATCGGGCGAATTGCCCGTCAGGCAGGCTGCAGGCTGGTCAAACCTGCGGCTCGACCGCCCCTGGCAGGCCGTAGGCCTCCATCTGAGCCCGGACCTGCGCCACATTGTGCCCGAGCACCACGATGTCGTGGGTCGCGCCGGCGACATCCCGGACATGGTCGCGCAGCAGCGCCTCGGCCCGGAAGCCGAGGCCCTCGAAGAGGGCAATCGCGCTGCGCTGGTCGACCGTCATCTGCACCGACAGCTTCTCGAGGCCAGCGCTGAGCGCAATGGCAAACGTCTCCTGCGCCAGCGCCCGCCCCACCCCCTGCCCGCGGACGTCCAAGGACACCACCATCCGGATCTCGCCGACATGGGGCGACCAGGAGTGACGGTCGCGCACCAGCGTGCCGCAACCGATCACGACGCCATCCCTCAGCGCCAGCAGGCTCATGATGTCGCCGCGGTCGATCTCGTTGAGCCACGCCGATAGCACCTTCGGCTCGCTGATGTTGCGCGGCAGGAACAGCAGATCATGCGTCGGCAGCTTTTGCGCGAAAGCCAGCACCGCGGCTTGGTCGGCGCGCGACATCAGACGGAATTCGATCTCGCCGGCCTCGGTCTTGACGCGCCGTGGATAGGGACGTGTCTCACTCATGTCGATCGCTGCCCCAGCCACGAATCCAGTTTCGGCCACAGCCGCTTGATCGCATTGGCGCCGGCGACCAAGCTGACATGGCCACCTTTGAGGACCACCTCCTCCTTGTCGGTCGAGCCGACTTTCGCGATCAAGTGTCGCGCCGCCTCATAGGGCACGATGTGATCGTGCTCGGCGACAGCGTGCAGAATCGGCACCTTGACGTTCGCAAGCTTCGCCGGACGCCCGCCGACCGACATGGCGTCGTTATAGAGCTTGTTGTCCCACATCAGGTCCTTGGTGATGGTCCGGAAATAGTCGCCGGCGAGCGGCAGCGTGTCGGTCGCCCAGCGGTCGAACATCCGGTACGACTTCACGAACTCGTCGTTCCAGATGTTGTCCCAGAGCTGCACCTGGCTTGCCGCGCGCGAAGCCGGTCGCAGCATCTCGAACGATGACAGGATCAGTTCGGGCGGCATGTTGCCGACGCTATCGATCAGGCGGTCGACGTCGAAATAGCGGCGGTCGGCGAAATTCGAGAACAGCGTCATCTCGCGGAAGTCGATCGGCGTGGTGAAGCAGATCAAATTCTTCATCGGCCCGTCGTGGAAGATCGAGCCATAGAGCAGCGACAGCACGCCGCCGAAGCAATAGCCGATGACGGAGACATCGGTCTCGCCGCAATCCTGCTGCACCCGGCGAACACAGTCCGGAATGAAGTCGAGGACGTAATCCTCCATCCTGAGATTCTTCTCTTCCGGTTTCGGCGCGGTCCAGTCGAGCATGTAGACGTCGTAGCCGCGCCTGAGCAGGAATTCGATGAAACTCTGGCCGGGCACCATGTCGAGGATATAGCCGCGATTGGTGGTGGCCATCACGATCAGGACCGGCACGCGATAGATTTCATCCGCCAGCGGTCGATAGTGGTAGAGCTGCATGGTTCCACGGCTGGCCAGCACATCCTTTGGCGTGGAGCCGAGCGCGGGACCCGAGGTCGAGAGATATTCGACGCCCTTGATGCTGCGCTGGATCGCGCGCTGCACCTCGGACTGAATGTGCTCCGCGATCGACGCTGCATCGATCCCCAAGGACGCGTTCATCGAGGGCGCGTTCATTTTTGCGGTTTCTCCGCAGGCGGACGTTTGGTGCGCGGCGGCCGCGGCTTGCCGGCTGTCGCACTTTCCGCATTGCCCGCGCTGCGGTTCATCTGGTCGAGCTGCGCCTTGATCTCATTGAGCTGGCCTTCGATCGATTGCAGGCGCTCGGCCATGCCGACGAGTTGCGCCCGGCTCGGCAGGTTCATGCCCACCAGATACTTCTCCATGAGCTCCGCGAACTGCTTCTGCGCGCCGGCCGCGACGCCGCCGGCCTGGTTCATCATCCGGCTGAATTCCGGCGTTCCCATTGCCTTGTTGGCGAAGGAATTGAATCCCTTTTCCAGCTCGCCGATCATCGTCTGCCAGACGACAGCAGGATCGTTGCCCTTGTCGGCCATTGGCGCTCTCCCACGTGCTTGCGAGCGCTTGCCACGCTTCTCTTTGCGCTCCATACGACACCGTTGCAGGCAGCCGGTCAACCCAAGCTGACATTGAACGCCGCGTCAGAAAGCTTCTGCGCTGCGGCAAAGCGTGGCATACAGTCGTCCATCAAGAACCCAGCCGAGGAGGCCCCGTGACCACCCTCGTCCACCGGCCGCCGCAGATGATCCGCGCCAATGGCATCGACATCTGCTACGAGATCTTCGGCGACGAGAGCGCCGAACCGATGCTGCTGATCATGGGGCTCGGCGCCCAGATGATCCATTGGGACGATGAGTTCTGCGAACAGCTCGCCGCGCGCGGCTTTCGCGTGATCCGCTTCGACAACCGGGACATCGGCCAGTCCGGCAAGCTCACAGGCGGCAAGCGGCTGACGGCGTTCGAAATGCTGAGACTGCGTCTGTTCGGGATCCCCGTCGCCGCACCCTACAGACTGATCGATATGGCCAAGGACACGGTCGGCCTGATGGACGGGCTCGGGCTGAAGTCTGCGCATCTGGTCGGCGCCTCCATGGGCGGCATGATCGCGCAGGAAGTCGCGATCTCGTTTCCGCAAGTCGTGCGCTCGCTCACCTCGATCATGTCGACGACAGGCAATCCGAAGATCCCGCCGCCGACCCGCGAGGCCGGGGCCATACTTATGGCGCCGCCGCCAAGGACGAAGGACGAATATATCGAGCGCTTCGCCAAGACCTGGAAGGTGCTGCGCGTCGGTTCCTTCCCGGAGGATGAGGCGCTCGATCGTTCGCGGGCGCTGCGCACCTATGAACGCGGCCTCAATCCCGCCGGCGTCGGCCGCCAGCTCCGCGCCATCCTCGCCTCCGGCAGCCGCAAGCAACGCCTCGGCGCGGTGAAAGCGCCGACACTCGTCATCCACGGCACCGTCGATCCGCTGGTGCACCCGGCCGGCGGCAAGGACACCGCGGCCTCGATCCCGGGCGCGAAACTCCTGATGATCGAGGGCATGGGCCACGCATTGCCGATCCCGATGTGGCCAGAGATCATCGACGCCATCGCTGAGCACGCGCATGGAGCTGTGGGAAGGACGGTGTGACGGAATCGTAGGATGGGTAGAGCGCAGCGAAACCCATCATTGCCACCAAGCGCATAGACGCGATGGGTTTCGCTTCGCTCTACCCATCCTACAATTTGTGGCTATCCGCCCGCCCAGACGTCGAGCACGTAACGGTTCTTCGCGCCGAGGTCCTCTATCCAGCGAGCGGCGGCATTCGCATCGCCGCTGTTGTGCTCTCGATGGATCGACATCAGGGTCGCCTTGACATCCGGCTCCATCTTGCTGCCGTCCCCGCAGACATAGATGATCGCGCCCTTCCCGATCAGGTCCCAGACGCGGTTCTTCTGGGCGGCAATCAGGTCCTGCACGTAGGTTTTCGAGCCATTGAGCCGCGAGAACGCGATGTGCAGCTCGGTGACGCCATCGGCGGCGAACGCCTTCAACTCGTCGGCATAGATGAAATCCTGATCCGGATGGCGGCAGCCGAAGAACAGCATTGCCGGCCCCAGATTGGCGCCCTGCGACTTGCGATGCGCGCGCTCCTGGAGGAAGCCGCGGAACGGCGCCAGGCCCGTGCCGGGGCCGATCATGATCAGCGGCACCGACGCATCGTCGGGCAGGCGGAAGCCGGCCTTGGTCTCGCGCACGGTGGCATGGATGGTGTCGCCGGCGCGGCGGCCGGAAAGATAGTTTGAGCAGATGCCCTTATAGATGCCGCGGCCCGAATTCGCCGGCGCCTCCACGACGCCGACGGTGACGCTGCAGCGCGCGGGATCGCCCGAGGGCGAGGACGAGATCGAATAATAGCGCGGCGCCAGCAGCGACAGCATTTCCAGATAGATGTGGAACGGCAATTCGCAGGCCGGATGCTCCTCCAGGAGATCAAACACCGATTTGCGCTTGTCCATCACCTCGCCGCGATAACGTTCGCCGGACGCATCGTCGTCGCCGACGTAGGCGAGCAGCTTCGGCTTCGTCATCGGGCAGCGCGTATGCTCGGCCATCACCTGGATCTGCTTGCGGGTTGCGACCTGCTGCAGCTCCACGAACTCGGTGAGCAACCGCCCGATAGAGATCGCATCGCCGACCGGCAGCTGCGCGCGACGGCCTTCCGTCACCTGCAGCCTGATCTGGTCCGCCGGCAGGAAGCCGAAGCGGCGCGCGACCTGGTCCACCAGCGTCGGATCGTTGCGCGGCACCACGCTCAAATGATCGCCGACGCGGTAGGTGATGCCGGGCGGTAGTTGCACCTCGATGTGCCGTGTCGAACGCTCGGACGGATTGGCGCCGGACTTGTTCTGCAGTTCCGCATTCTCCAGCACCTTCATCGCCACCGCGCCGCCCTGCGCGACGATGGCGTTGACCGAGGCCGGTGCTACCGGCTCGACCGCATAGAGCGGCTCGTCCTCTGGCGTGCGGGTGAAGTTCCAGTCGATGCCGAATTCCTTGGTCGCGACCTGCGCGGCAGCCGGAAACCACTTCTGGAACTGGCCGTCGAGATCGGCCCTAGCATCACCCTCGCCGCGCGGATAGACGGCGCGGGCGCCGCGGGCGGTGAGCTGCTCGTCGATGAAGCGCGGCACCGACTGGTACGTCGCCGCCCAATCGCTGTTGCCGCAGCCGAACACTGCGTAGCGCACGCCGGCAAACGCGTCCTTCGGCAGATCGCTGCCGAGCCATTTGACGAACTCCGTCGCGTTGTCGGGCGGCGCGCCATTGTAGGAGGCGCAGATGATCAGAACGCCACCTTCCTTCGGCAATTTCCCGACATAGTCGTCGAGCGGACCGAGCTTTGTGTTGAAGCCATTGACCTCGGCGAGATCGGCCATCCGTGTCGCCAGTTCTTCGGCCGAGCCGAGATTGGAGCCGTAGAGCACCAGCATCGGCGTGTTGTGTCCCAGGCGCGGTTTCGGCCGAGGCGCCCTCGGCGCGGCCGACGCCGCCGCGGCCGCGCCAGCGAAGACGCCGCGCTCCCTGTCCTCGCGCGGGCGCACCTTGATCTTGAAGCCCTCGGGCTTGATCGTCAGCGTTTCCTTCAGATGCATCTGGTAGCGATGCACATCGATCAGTTTGAAGCGCTGCAGGATCATGCCGAGTGCGAGCGCTGCCTCATGCATCGCAAAGCCGCGGCCGATGCAGGCGCGCTGTCCGTTGCCGAACGGCTTCCAGGCGTTGATCGGGCGCTTGGCCTCGGCCTCGCGGCTGAAATTCTCGGGATCGAAGACATCAGGATTCGGTCCCCACACGTTGGGGTCGCGATGCAGTGCCATCACGAGAACAGTGATGAACGTGTTCTTCTTCAGCTTGTACTTGCCGCCGATGGTCTCGTCCTGCAGCGGTGCGATGCCATAGGCCGGCGCCGGCGGCCACAGCCGCAGCGCCTCCTTCAGGACTTGCGTGATGTAGGTGAGCTGGGTGACCTGCTGATAGGTCGGCCTGGCGTTGATATCGGGGCCGAGTACGCGGTCGACCTCTTCATACGCCTTCTTCAGCACCTCGGGATGTTTCAACAGCGCATAGATCGTGCTCGACAACAGACCGCTCGTGGTCTCATGGCCCGCGATCAGGAATGTGTTGATCTGGTAGCGGATGTTGACGTCGTCGAGCTGCTCGCCGGTGACGCGGTCGATGCCGGTCATCATCGCCGCCAGCATGTCCTTCTGGCCCTCGCCGACATCGGACTGGCTCCGCCTGCGCTCGGCGATGATCTCGTCAACCATCTTGTTCATGAACGCGACGTCCTCAGTGAGCGTCTTGCGTCGCTGGCGCATCCACAGGCGCTCCAGCGGCAGGCCGCGGGTCATCATGATGGTCTCGAGGGAGCGCACCAGCGACTCCACGAAGGGGTGATAATCGCGGCGATAGAACGAATTGAAGCGATAGTCGAAGCCGCAGAGCCCGATCGTGTCGAGCGTCAGCGCCGTCATGTCGTGGACGACATCGATCTCCTCGTCGGCGTTGAGCCGCTCCCATTTCTTCACGAGCTGCTCGGCGATATCGACCATGCTCGGATGGTAGGACTGCATGGCGCGGTTGCCGAACGGCTGCAGCAGGATGTTGTGCGCCTTGCTCCAGTTCGGCTCCTTGGTGTCGGCGGTGAACAGGCCGTCGCCGCCGACCGCGCGCACACGCCGCAGCGAGCCGCGCACCGCTTTGTCAAAGCGCTTTTCATCCGAGAGCTCGTCGACAAGGTCATGGCCGGAGACGATCACGAGCGGGGCGCCCATCATGTCGAGCCAGTAGATCGGCCCGAGCTCTTTGGCGAGCCGCACCAGATGCTGCACCGGAGCGGTCGAATCCAGCGACAGCATGTTGCCGACCACGGGCATGGTCGGCGGATGCGGGATCGGAGCCAGTCGGTTGCCGGATGGCATATGGGAATGTCTCCTGCCCTATTCTCGATCTCTCATCCTGTCATTCCGGGATGCGCCTCTTGGCGCAGGCCCGGAATCCATTGCGCCTCCTCGCATGCGGCCCGATGGATTCCGGGCTCGCGCTACGCGCGCGCCCCGGAATGACCATCGAGGATGCTGGAAGCGCCTGCTCTACCCAAACCGCCTTCTACGCCATTCGATCAGCTTGGCGCTGACTTCTTCCGGCTTCTCCTGCTGCGTCCAATGGCCGCTGTCTTTGACCAGGTATTTCTCGAGATCCGGGATGAGCTTGTCCATGCCATCGGCCGACGACGGCGGCAGCACCGCGTCGTTCTCGGCCATGATCATGAGCGACGGCACGCGCACAATGTGATCGAGCCCTTCGGAGCGTTGCCAGTTGCGCGACATGTTGCGATACCAGTTGATGCCGCCGGTGAAGCCGGTCTTGGTGAAGGCATCGACGAACACCTGCTTTTCTTCCGGCGACAGGATCGGCGTGCGCGGATCGTGCTGGGCATCGTAATTCGCGATCATCTGCGGGAAAGCCAGGTTGAGCCGCGGCGAGGCGCCGACGCCAGCCACGACCTCCTCCGCCGGAGCGTCGGGCCGCCGTGCGGGCTTGCGCATGAAGGCATCAAAGGTCTGCTCGACCCGGCTGCCAAAAATCTTGTCCGGCTCATGCGCGGGGTCCTGGAACTGGACGATATACATGTGCTCGCCGAAGCGCTTGCGCAAAAGCTCGATCGGATCGGCCCAGGCACGGTTGGTATGCGGGGTATTGATGCCGACCACACCGGCGACGCGGCCCGGATGCCGCAGCGGCATCTGCCAGACCACGAAGCCGCCCCAGTCATGGCCGACGAAGATAGCCTTGTCTATGCCGAGATGATCGAGCAGGCCGACGAGATCGGCGGTCAGTTGCTCGATATCATAAGCCTCGACCGGCTCCGGCCGGTCTGTGACGCCATAGCCGCGCTGGTCCGGCGCGATCACGCGGATACCGGCTTCGCTCAGCGCCTTGATCTGGTGGCGCCAGGAGAACGCGAGCTCCGGCCAGCCGTGGCAGAGCACCATCGGCGGCTTGTCCGTGTTGGGTCCGGCTTCATAGAAGCCCATGCGGATGCCGTTGGTCTGGGCGAATTGCAGCGGGGGCATTTCCAACATCGAGACAATCCTTATTCAGCGGCGCTTTTGGTCTCGGCTGGCGGCGGCACGAACGCCGCCTCCAGCGCCTCGAATTCGGCCGGCAGCATGTCGCACAAAATCTGCACATGCGGAATGATATTGGCTCCGGCGACGAAACCGAAATCGAGCTGGTCGCGATAGCTCTGCACGGTGATGTTGAGCGCAAGGCCGTGGGTCGCGATCGACACCGGGAAGATGTGCAGCAGCTCCGCGCCCGCCGCGTAGAGCGTCTGTCTTGGTCCCGGCACATTGGAGACGGTGAGGTTGGCCGCCGGCGGCAGCACGTTCGACAGGTCCGAGCGGCTGTAGAGCAGCGCCAGGATCTGCACCAGGATCGGCGCGCCCAGCATCGAGACATTGGAGACCTGCGGCATGAACGCCCGCAGCGGATGCGACATCTCCTTCGCCTTGGTGGATTGCGCGATGATCGCTTCCAGCCGCGCCCTGGGATCCTCGACATTGGTCGCGATCGAGCAGATCATCCCGAACACTTGGTTGTTCGACTCGGTATTGCCCTCCTCGCGCAGCGAGATCGGCACCGCCGCGGTGAGCGACTTGCTCGGCAGCGCGCCCTGGCTGATCAAATGGCGGCGCACCACGCCGGACGCGAGCGCCAGCACGACGTCGTTGAGCTTGCCGCCGGCCGCCTTTGCCACCGCCTTGGCGCGCGACAGCGAAACCGAAGTGCCGGCAAAGCTGCGCTCCGAGGAGATCGCCTTGTTCAGGATGGTCGGCGGCGACACCATGCTGGCGAGGCTTTCGCGCGATTTTGGATCGGAGACCTTGGTCACGACTTCCGACACGCTTTTCAGCATCGCCGGCACGGCGCTTGCGAACTTGATTGCGTTCTCGATCTGGAACATGGCGTTGTCGAACAGGATCGAGCCGAGATCGCTCTTGCCCGAGCGCGGCAGCTCGATCGTCCTTGGCGCAGCCGCTGCATCGAACGGCTGGGTCCAGAGCAGCTGATAGGAATCGATCAGGTTGGCCGCAATGTCGCGTGGTTCCTGCGCGACCTTCCGCGCGGCCGGCGGCTCGACCTTCCTCGGGATCGGCGAGACGTCGTAGATCATGCTGGTGAGCGCAGCGCCCGCGCCGCCGTCGATGCAAGCATGGTGCATCTTGGAGTAGAGGCCGATCTCGTTGTTCTGCATACCCTCGAAGACGTAGAACTCCCACAGCGGCCGGGCGCGATTAAGCAGCTTGGCATGGATCCAGCCGACGAGGCGCTCCAGCGTGGCGCGGTCATGCGGCGCCGGCAGGCTGCCGCGGAAGATGTGGCGGTCGATGTCGAACTGGTCGTCCTCCACCCAGGAAGGGTGGTCGATGTCGAGCGGTGCCTTCTCCAGGCGCGATTTCAGGATCGGCGCGATGTGCAGTCGCGAGGCGATCATCGCCTTGAAGTCTTCGAAGAAGTCGCCCTTGTAGTCGTCGGGCAGGCGGAAGATCGCCATGCTTCCGACATGCATCGGCATTTCCGGCGTTTCCAGATAGAGAAACGACGCGTCCAGCGACGACAGTTTCTTGGCGTCGGCCATGGCTCCCTCCCAGTGATTGTCGCGCGGCGCCTTGGTGGCGCTCTCATTCGGACGGCCGCTTGCTGCGGCGTCGATCAGGATTGTGCCTGTTCCGGGGGTGGATAGGCAATGGCAAAGGGGCCGGACCGATCAAAATGCCTGAACTCGCCCTCCGCCTGCGCCAGCCGGTTGGCCACCGCCCAGAGCGCCGCGGGATTGACGCCGAGCCCGATATGGCTTGCGAGCAGCACCTCGATATTTTCGGCTGTTGCCGACGGACGCAGCACGCTGGTGCGCCAGTTCACGATGCCGTCGGCGCGCGAGTAGATGGAGGTCGTCGGCACCGGCATGTCGCCGGCGATCGCCCGCCGGACCTCGGGAATGTCATCGACGCTCTCGCCTGTCAGCGCCTCGTAGAGCCGCGTCGCGTTCGTGGCGCGGATATCGCCGGCAAAGGGGGAGCCGAGCGTGATGACGGAGCGCACCATCTCCGGCGCGTTCAGCGCCAGATCGCGCGCATAGACGCCGCCAAGACTCCAGCCGATAACGCTCACCTTGCGTCCGCTGGAGTCAGTGATCCGCCGCAACAGATCGCGCAGCGACGCGCGCATCCGGCTGAGGCCGCGGACATTGCGGCCAAAGCTCGAGGCATAGGTGTCATAGCCGAGCGCCTTCAGGTACCGCCGCATCGGCGCCATTGACAGGTCGCTTGCCAGGAATCCCGGCAGCGTCAGCACCGGATGGCCGTCCCCTCTCGGCGCACGCATCAAAAGCGGCAGCAGCAGGAGGCTCGAATTGAACTCGAACAGGCCCCTGCCCTCGGCCAGCATCAGACAGATGTTCGGTGGACGCAGCCGGCGTTCGCTCTCCTCACGACTGCCATCCACGGCCGTCATCTATTTCCTGTCCTTCTTCGAGGTGCTGCCGAGGCCCGCCATCGCCACGAACATGTCCTGGAAACGCTCGGCCAGCTTGGGATCGAGCCAACTCTGCATCAAAGCTTCCGGAGATACTTTCTCGATGTTCGAGGTCATCTGCTGCTGCAGCTTTTCCATGACCGCCGTCTGCATCGGCGCGACATCCGGCAGGCCGAAGAACTGCCGGGCTTCGAGCGGCGTGCAATCTATTTCGACATTGACCTTCATGACCGCTCCTCAATGCAGTTGACGCAAGAACATGACCCGGAATCGATTCTTCGAAAGGATCGTGCCGTGGTGCAGTATCGCCGCGAGAGGGCTGGTCACGCAAGCGGGACGATGACGGCAGGCGGCCGGCGTCGCCTGCCAGGGTCAACCAAAGCGCTCGACCGCGAACGGCTTCGCATCCGCAAACGGCGTCTCGCCGGTCATCATCTCCGCAAGCAGCCGGCCGCTCACGGGCCCTAGCGTCAATCCGTGGTGCTGATGGCCGAAATCGAACCAGAGCCCGGGGTGGCGCGGCGCCTTGCCGATCACCGGCAGCATGTCCGGCAGGCAGGGCCGCGCGCCCTTCCAAGGGTTTGCCTCGACGGGATCGCCGAGCGGAAACAGGTTGCGCGCCCGCGGCACCGCCCGCTCGACCTGCACCGGGGACGCCGGTGCGTCGCGATGGGCGAACTCGACACCGGTGGTGAGCCGGATGCCGCGGTTCATCGGCGCCAGACAATAGCCGAGATCGGAATCGAGCACGGGATGATTGAGCACGGCGTTACCGCCCGGCTTCAGGTGCAAATGATAACCGCGCTTGACCTGAAGCGGGATCGCATAGCCGAGCGGGCCGAATACCTGGTCGGACCACGGGCCCATCGCGACCACCACCTCGCGGGCGGTCACACTGCCCTCGCTGATGGCCACGCGCCATCGTCCGCCGGACTGTTCGAGCGTGCGGGCATCGCCGACAAAGAAGCGGCCGCCCCTGCGGCCGAACAACGCGGCATAGGCCTTTGCCAGCCCGCCGGGATCGACGATCGAGCCCGGCGCCGGCGAATATACCGCGCCGGCGAAGTCACCCGACAGGTTCGGCTCACGCGCGGCGATGCCGTTGGCATCGAGGACTTCGTTGGTGACGCCATATTGCTTCGCACGCTCAGTATCGCGCACGGCCTTGGCGAAGGTCGCTTCGCTGCGATAGAGTTTGATCCAGCCGGTCTTGCGCAGCAATTCCGGAACGCCGGCTTCTGCAATCAACGCCTCGTGCTCGATCAGGCTCTGTCGGATCAACGGCATCTCGGCGAGCGCGCTGTGCAATGCACCCTCAGCCGAGGAGGCGAAGTAATAGCGCGCGAGCCATGGCAGGAAGATCGGCAGGTCGGCGAAGCGGTAGCGCACCTGCGGCGCGCGGTTCATCGCATAGCGGAGCAGCTCCCCGAAATCCCGCGGGAACATGTAGGGAAAAACCGAGGCGCATTCGATGATGCCGGCATTGCCGTAACTCGTCTCCTCGCCGGCAACATCATGCCGGTCGACGAGGACGACATCGCGGCCTCGTTTTTGCAGATGCAAGGCGGCACCAACACCGACCATGCCAGCCCCCAGGACAACGACGTCGGCCCTCAGTTCCGCCATCAGTACTCCGAAAGTTCAATGTTACGCGCACGCCCGACCAGCGAGCGTCAAGCTAATGATTGCGGCACCGCTGCGCAAACTGATCTCACGTCTTACGGGAAATCGCGCTTGCGCACCCGGTAAACTTTGGCAACATTGGCATGCAATATCCTACCAACAGCGCGCATCGTGGGACCAAGACGGGGAACAGGTTCAAATGTCGGTACGTCATCATCTGCTTGCGGCAATAAGTCTTGCCATCGTTGCGGCGACGACACCTGTTTCTGCCCAGACGCTGCGCTACGCCAATCAGGGCGATCTCAAATCGCTGGATCCGCATACGCTGAACGAGACGACCACCCATGCCCATCTCGGCCAAGTCTATGAAGGTCTCACCGCGCGCGACAAGGATCTGAAGATCATCCCGGCGCTCGCCGAAAGCTGGGAGACGCCGGAGCCGACCCGTTGGCGCTTTCATCTGCGCAAGAACGTGAAATTCCAGAACGGCGATCCCTTCACCGCCGACGACGTGGTTTTTTCTGCCGACCGCGTCCGCGCCAAGGGCTCCAATCTGCAGACCCGCATTCCTGCCGATGCCAAGGTCGTCAAGGTCGACGACTACACCGTCGATTTCATCCTGACCTCGCCCAATCCCATCCTGAATTCGCAATGGGATACCTGGTACATCATGGACAAGAAGTGGGCTGAGGCGAACAACGCCACGCAGCCCACGCCGGCATCCGCGACCACGCCGAGCTTTGCCTCGCTCAACGGCAACGGCACCGGGCCTTTCATGATCGAAAGCCATCAGCCCGGCGTGAAGACGGTGTTCAAGGTCAATCCGAACTGGTGGCAGAAGCCCGAACACAATTTGAAGGAAATTGTCTTCACCCCGATCGCCTCCGATGCGACCCGCGTCGCCGCGCTGCTCTCGGGCGAGGTCGACATCATCGAGCCGGTTCCGATCCAGGACATCTCGCGCGTCGATTCCAGTCCGAACGCGCAGGTGCTGAAGGGACCGGAGCTCCGCACCATCTTCCTCGGCATGGACCAGAGCCGCGACGAGTTGCTCTACTCCAACATCAAGGGCAAGAACCCGTTCAAGGATGTCCGTATCCGCGAAGCCTTCTACAAGGCGATCGACATCGAATTGATCAAGAACCGCGTGATGCGCGGGCTGTCGACGCCGTCGGCGCTGATGGTCGCGCCGCAACTGTTCACGCTGTCGAAGGATTTCACCCGTCCGAAATTCGATCCCGACGGCGCCAAGAAGCTCTTGACCGAAGCCGGCTATCCCGACGGCTTCGAAGTCACCATGGATTGCCCGAACGACCGTTATGTCAACGACGCCGCGATCTGCCAGGCCGTGGTCGGCATGCTCGCCCGCATCGGCGTGAAGGTGAATCTGCTGGCGCAGCCGAAAGCGCAGTATTTTGCAAAAATCCTGAAGCCCGGCGGCTACCAGACCTCGTTCTATATGCTGGGATGGACGCCGGGCACGCTCGACTCGCATAACGTGATGTATGACATCATGGGCTGCCGCGACGATCCGAAATCGGCGCGCGGCGAGACCAATCTCGGCGGCTACTGCAACAAGGAATTCGACGCCATCGCCGACAAGGTGCTGCAGGAGACCGACACCGCCAAGCGCGACCAGTTGATAAAGGCCGGCTTCGAGATCGCGATGAAGGACTGGGCCTATATCCCGCTGCATCAGCAGGCGCTGGCCTGGGGTGTCTCGAAGAAGTTGAAAGTGGTGCAGCGCCCGGACAACCAGGTGCTGCCCTACTGGATGGTCAAATCGGAATAAAGCTTCGTCACTCCAAGGTCCCGGCAGCCCCGCGCTTCCGGGACCTTTTGCTTAGTGGCGGGAAATCGCCAACGCTTCGGGTGAAAGGAACAGATGCTCGCTTTCACGCTTCGCCGCGCCGTTCAAGCCATCGGGGTGATGATCGCCGTCGGGATCATCGCCTTCGCGATGTTCCGTTTCGCCGGCGACCCCGTCAGCCAGATCGTCTCGATCGACACGCCCGCGGCCGAGCGCGAGGCGGTGCGCAAATCGCTCGGGCTCGACGATCCCGTGCTGATCCAGTTCGCGCGCTATTTCGTCAACGCGGCGCAGTTCAAGTTCGGCGTCTCCTATCAGTTCCGGCAGCCGGTCTCGACGCTGCTGGCCGAGCGGCTGCCGGCGACCCTGGAGCTCGCGGTCTGCGCCACCATCTTCGCGATGGTGTTCGGCATCCTCATGGGCGTCTATGCCGCGCTGAGGCGCGACACCTTGCTTGCCAAACTATGCCAGGCGGTGTCGCTGATCGGCATCTCGCTGCCGACCTTCCTGATCGGCATCCTCCTGATCTATTTGTTCGCGGTGACCCTGGGCTGGCTGCCTTCATTCGGCCGCGGCGAAGTAGTGCGGATCGGCTGGTGGACCACTGGCCTGCTCACGGTGTCCGGACTCAAGGCGCTGATCATGCCCTCGATCACGCTCGGCCTGTTCCAGATGACGCTGATCATGCGGCTGGTGCGCGCGGAGATGCTGGAAGTGCTGCGCGCCGACTATATCCGCTTTGCCCGCGCCCGTGGACTGACCACGCGCGCCATTCATTTCGGTCACGCGCTGAAGAACACGCTGGTTCCCGTCATCACCGTGGCCGGCCTGCAATTTGGCTCGGTTATTGCATTCTCAATCATCACCGAATCCGTGTTCCAGTGGCCGGGCATGGGATTGATGTTCGTGCAGGCGGTGCAAAACGTCGATATCCCGATCATGGCGGCGTATCTTCTGATGGTCTCGCTGATCTTCGTCACGATCAACCTCGTGGTCGACATCCTCTACACCATCGTCGACCCGCGCCTGCGCGCCACCGTCAGCCGTCCGGCTTGAGGGCCACAGCATGTCCGACTCAGTCGTCCAACACCAGACCGAAGCCGCGCACGCTGGTGCAAGCTGGTTCCGTCGCGCCATCGACAGCGACCTGTTCTATTCCTTCCGCCGCTCGAAGCTGACGATGCTCGCGGCCGCCGTCACCCTGCTGTTCTTCCTGCTCGCGATCCTTGCTTCCGTACTCGCCGTGCAGAACCCGTTCGATCCGGCGCAGCTCCAATTGATGAACTCACGCATCTCGCCGCTCTGGACCGCGGACGGCCAGAGCCCGTTCCTGCTCGGCACCGACGAACAGGGCCGCGACGTGTTCTCCGCCATTCTCTATGGCTTGAGGATTTCGCTTAGCGTCGGCGTGCTCGGCGTCGTCTTCGCCGCCGCGATCGGGATCACGCTCGGGCTGATCGCGGGCTATCTCGGCGGCCCTGTCGATGCCGCGATCATGCGGATCGCCGACGTGCAGCTCACCTTCCCGGCGATCCTGATCGCGCTGATCGTCAATGGCGTTGCCAAATCCGTGTTCGGCAACCGGCTCGATCCGATGAGCATGCTCGCCGTCCTCGTGGTCGCGATCGGGCTGAGTTTCTGGGTGCAATATGCCCGCACCGTGCGCGGCTCGGTCATGGTGGAGAAGAACAAGGATTATGTCGCCGCCGCGCAACTGATCGGTCTGCCCGCGCCCAAGATCATGCTGCGCCATGTGCTGCCCAACACGATGGGCCCGATCCTCGTCATCGCCACCATCAACCTGGCGCTCGCTGTTATCACCGAGGCGACGCTGTCGTTCCTGGGCTCAGGCATGCCCGACACCATGCCCTCGCTCGGAACGTTGATCCGGATCGGCAACAATTATCTCTTCGCCGGCGAATGGTGGATCGTCGCCTTTCCCGGCATTGCGCTGGCCGGCTTGATCCTCTCGATCAACCTGCTCGGCGACTGGCTGCGCGACGCGCTCAATCCGAAACTCCGATGACCGTGCCTGTCCTCTCCGTGCGTGACCTGAAGGTGGAGTTCGTCACCCGCCGTGCGACGTTGCGCGCGATCGACGGCGTCTCCTTCGAGATCGCCAAGGGCGAGGTGCTGGGCGTGGTCGGCGAATCCGGCGCCGGCAAGTCGGTCACGGGCCTTGCTGTCATTGGCCTGATCGATCCGCCCGGCCGCATCTCCGGCGGCGAGATCCTGCTCTCGGGCATGCGCATCGATCATTTGCCGCCGGAGGAAATCCGGCGCGTGCGGGGCAAACGCATCGGCATGATCTTCCAGGATCCGCTGACGAGCCTCAACCCGCTGTACCGGATCGGCGACCAGATCGTCGAAACTATCCGCACCCATACCAACCTGTCGGAAAGTGCCGCGCGAAAGCGCGCCGTCGACCTGCTCGCCGAGGCCGGCATCCCCGCGCCGGAAAAGCGCGTCGACGGCTATCCGCATGAATTCTCCGGCGGCATGCGCCAGCGCGTCGTAATCGCGCTCGCGATCTGCGCCGAGCCGGAACTGATCATCGCCGACGAGCCGACCACCGCGCTCGACGTTTCCGTACAGGCGCAGATCATCGCATTGATCAAGCGGCTCGGCCGCGATCATGGCACCGCGGTGATGCTGGTGACCCACGACATGGGCGTGATCGCCGAGACCTGCGACCGCGTCGCGGTGATGTATTCCGGCCGCATCGCCGAGATCGGCCCGGTGCAGGACGTCGTCCGCAATCCGCTGCATCCCTACGCCAAGGGCCTGATGGGCGCGATCCCGACGCTTGCCGGCGAGGACAAGCGATTGGTGCAGATTCCTGGCTCGATGCCGCGATTGTCGGCGATTCCGCCGGGCTGCCCGTTCAACCCGCGCTGCGCTTTTGCCTTCGACCGCTGCCGGGTCGAGCGTCCCGAACCGATCCGCCAGGGCGCGCAGGCCGTCGCCTGCCATCTCTACGACCACGCCGCGAAGGAGAGTGCGGCATGACATCGTTCATCGAGGTCAAGAATCTCCGGCGCGTGTTCGACGTATCAAAACCGTGGCTCAATCGCGTGCTCGAAGGCGGCCATCTCGAATTCCTCAGGGCGGTCGACGGCGTCACCTTCGATATCCGCAAAGGCGAAACCTTTGCGCTTGTCGGCGAGTCCGGCTCCGGCAAGACCACGGTGGCGCGCATGGTGGTCGGGCTGTTGCCGCCGAGTTCGGGCGAGGTCGTGATCGACGGCGTCTCGATGACCGATCCGAGGCAAGCGCAGGCGCGCCAGCGCTTGCGCCGCCGGATCCAGATGATCTTCCAGGATCCCTATGCGAGCCTCAATCCGCGCTTCCGGGTCGATGCCATCGTCTCCGAGCCGATCCGCGCCTTCGAGCTGATCCAAAGCGAGCGCGACATCCGTGCCCGCGTCGGCGAGTTGCTCTCCCTGGTCGGACTGCATGCCGATGACGGGCTGAAATATCCGCATGAATTCTCCGGCGGCCAGCGCCAGCGCATCGCCATCGCCCGCGCGCTCGCCTCTGAGGCCGAGTTCATCGTCTGCGACGAGCCGACCTCGGCGCTGGATGTTTCCGTGCAGGCGCAGATCCTCAATTTGATGCGCGATCTGCAGGACAAGTTCGGCCTCACCTACCTCTTCATTAGTCACAACCTTGCCGTCGTGCGCCATATGGCGAGCCGGATCGGCGTGATGTATCTCGGCCGCATCGTGGAGGTCGCGGAGGGCCGCGCGCTGTTCAACAATCCACGCATGCCCTACACCAAGATGCTGCTCGGCGCGGTTCCTGATCTCGCAATGAGCGGCCGCCAGCGCATTCCCGTCAAAGGCGAAATCCCGAACCCGATCGATCCGCCGCCGGGATGCGCCTTCAACCCGCGCTGCCCGCTGGCGTTTGACCTGTGCCGCCAAAAGGCGCCGGAATTGATCGACGGCGTGGCCTGCCATGCGGTGAACGCCCCCGTCGAAGCTGCCGCACCCGTGTGAACACAACGATGCGAGGTAGCCATGCCGGCCGCGCCGTTGGCAGCGGCCCGCGCCTGTGATCAAGTGCGCCCGCAAAGAACAACTGGTGGCCATCGATGAGCAATATCAATCCCGATCCGTTCACGACGCGTCCCGAGATCGAAGGCACGTTCGGCGTCGTCACCTCCACGCACTGGATCGCGACCGCGGTCGGGATGGCCACGCTGGAAAAAGGCGGCAACGCCTTCGATGCCGGCGTCGCCACTGCGTTCACGCTACAGGTGGTCGAGCCGCACCTGAACGGCCCCGGCGGCGACGTGCCTGTCATTGTGCACGATGTCAGGCGCGGCAAGACCGAGGTGATTTGCGGCCAGGGCCCCGCGCCGGCGAAGGCGACGATCGCGCATTATCGCAGCGAGGGGCTGGAGATGGTCCCCGGCACCGGCCTCCTCGCCGCCTGCGTGCCCGGCACATTCGAGTCCTGGATGCTGCTGCTGCGCGATTACGGCACGCTACGGGTGCGCGACGTGCTGGAGCCCGCGATCGCCTATGCCAGCGAAGGCTTTCCGCTGGTCGAACGCGCCTCCGCCACTATCAAGACCGTCGAGCAGTTGTTCCGGAAATACTGGACGACGTCGGCCGAACTCTATCTGCCCAACAATGAGGTGCCCAAGCCCGGCACGATCTTCACCAACAAGCGCCTGTCCGAAACCTACGCCCGCATCCTGCAAGAGGCGGAAAGCGCTGGCAGCGACCGCGTCGCGCAGATCGAGCGCGCGCGCCGGGCGTGGTCGAAGGGTTTTGTCGCCGAAGCGATCGACAAGTTCTGTCGCACCCAGGACGTGATGGACGTCTCCGGCTCGCCGCATCGCGGCGTGCTGTCGGCTGACGACATGGCGCGCTGGCAGCCGACGATCGAAGCGCCGCTGACCTACGATTACGGCCGCTACACCGTCTGCAAGGCCGGTGTCTGGAGCCAGGGCCCGGTGATGCTGCAGCAGCTCGCATTGCTGAAAGGCTTTGACCTCGACGGCCTCGATCCCACCAGCGCCGATTTCATCCATCTGCAGATCGAATGCGCCAAGCTCGCTTACGCCGATCGCGAGACGTTCTACGGCGATCCGAACTTCACGGATATCCCGATCGAGACGCTGCTGTCGGATGCCTATAACGACGAGCGCCGCAAGCTGATCTCGAAGGACAAGGCTTCGCTCGACTTCATCCCCGGCTCGGTCGAAGGCTTTGGCGCGATGGTCAAGCTGCGCCGCGCCGAGGGCCATCGCGAGGCGGTCGGCGCGATGGGCGCGGGCGAGCCCACCGTCGGCCGCTTCGGCGAGGTGCGCGGCGACACTGTGCATTTCGACATCATCGACAAGGCCGGCAACATGATCTCGGCGACGCCCTCCGGCGGCTGGCTGCAATCCTCACCTGTGATCCCCGAGCTCGGCTTCTGCCTCGGCAGCCGCGCGCAGATGTTCTGGCTGGAGGAGAACCATCCGGCCGCGCTGGCGCCGGGCAAGCGCCCGCGCACCACGCTCTCGCCCACCATGGCGCTGCGCGACGGCGAGCCGTATCTGGCCTGGGGCTCGCCGGGCGGCGACCAGCAGGACCAGTGGATCACGCAATTCTTCCTGCGCCACGTCCATGCCGAGCTCAATCTGCAGGAGGCGATCGACGCGCCAGCCTGGCACTCCGAGCATTTCCCGATCTCGTTCTGGCCACGCACCGCGCGCCCCGGGGTGCTTGTGGTCGAGGGCCGCGTGCCCAAGGCGAGCATCGACGAGTTGCAGCGTCGCGGCCACATCGTCGAAGTCGGTCCCGACTGGTCGGAAGGACGGCTGACCGCGGCTTCACGGTTGGGCCGCAAGCGCCGCGCTGCAGCCAACCCGCGCGGCATGCAGGGCTACGCCGCCGGAAGGTAGCGGGCGCTCACGCCTCTCTGCGCGTCATTGCGAGGAGCAAAGCGACGAAGCAATCCATGCCTCCACAAGCGGCGAGATGGATTGCTTCGCTCCGCTCGCAATGACGAGGAGAGAGACGCGCCTTAAATCACCAGCTCTCGCAGCACGCGGCGGCAATCCATCTCGTATTCGAGATCGACCACCGGCGGCCGGGCGAAGTGCCAGGTCAGGCCGGCGCGGGTGGCGCCGCGGCGCACCAGTTCATCGGCGAGATGCGGATGGAAATCGTGCACGGTGTAGACCTGCACGCCGGTGGTGTCCTGCCAGGTGGAACCGAATTCGGCGAGCCGCCGCTCCATTTCGCCGACGGTGAAGCGCACCTTCTCCTTCCAGGCTTCCGCGCTCATGTCGCGATAGCGCACGATGCGCTCGGGATAGCTGCCGGTACCGCCGCGCGCCTCGGCGCCGCCGGCGATGACGAAGGACGGCGAGGTTCCCGTGCTCGGGCGTGTGAACGAGAATGCGTAGAATGACGGCTCGGCGGGAGGATCGATTTCGGGACAGACATTGCTGCGCGCCACCGGATTGGTGCTGCCATCGAACAACCCCCATTCCGCGAGCGTCTTCACATAATGCTCGTTGAAGGCGCGAAAGCCCTGCTCCGACACCGCCGCCGGCGAACGCAATTCGCAGGCGCAGAACGAGGTCAGCGGCCGACCCGCCGCCTGGATATGACTTGCGATCCGCGCAAAGCCTTCGGCAAGCGGCACCAGCCTGTCAAAGCGCACGCGTTCGACCTCGAATCCGGGATTGGCGGCCGCGCCGCTCGAATACTGGAATACGGCCGGAATGAAACGATAATTGCCGGGCGCGAAATCGCTCACCATGTCTGTTTCCCCCTAAAGCTCAGTTGTTTATGCGCGCATCCTGAAGAGCTTGGCGACTTTCTAGCAAGGAAACTCGCCGTCGTCCCGGACAAGTGAGCGAAGCGAACGCCGATCCGAGACCTATAACCACAGGCCCATGCGATGGGCCAAGCTATAACCGCTTGCTCGCGTACAACACCTCCCTGTGGTTATGGGTCCCGGGTCAAGCCCGGGACGACAGCAGACATGCTGTCCACAAAAACCAAAAGGGCAGCAACGGTAGAACCGTCGCCGCCCTTTCGCTGAGACTTTGGGGCCAAGAAGTCTCAGGTAGGCTTGAGCGCTCCGCTATCGCCGAGCTCGTAGTCGGCGATCTGCTTGTTGCGCTCTGAAGTCGCTTTCGCCCGGTGATCGGTGGCGATCGTGACATAGACCGCGGGCAGCACGAACAGCGTGAACAGCGTACCGATCAGCATGCCCGCGACCACGACGAGACCGATCGAGAACCGGCTGGCCGCACCGGCACCCGACGCGGTCAACAGCGGAAGCAGGCCGGTGACCATCGCCGCCGTCGTCATCAGGATCGGACGCAGCCGGATGCGGGCCGCCATCTCGATCGCCGAGCGGCGGTCGAGCCCCTCGTTGAGCTGCAGTTCATTGGCGAACTCCACCATCAGGATGCCGTGCTTGGTGATGAGGCCGACCAGCGTCAGCAACCCGACCTGGGTATAGATGTTCATCGTCGCGACGCCGAAGAACAGCGGGATCAGGGCGCCGACGATCGCCATGGGCACCGAGACCATGATGACCAGTGGGTCGCGCAAGCTCTCGAACTGCGCCGCCAGCACCAGGAAGATGATGATCACGGCGAACGCGAAGGTGATGACGAGCTGGTTGCCCTCCTGCACATATTGCCGCGAGTCCGCCAGATAGTCATGGCCGAAACCGGCCGGCAGTTTCTTGGCCTCGCCTTCGAGGAAGTCGACCGCCTGGCCCACCGTCACGCCCGGCATCGGCACCGCCGAGAAGGTCGCCGAGTTGAGCTGGTTGTAGTGCGTCAGCGCGTTCGGATCGGTGCCCGTCTCGATCGAGACGACGGTCGAGATCGGCACCAACTGCCCGGTGTTGGTCGGCACGTAGTAGCCGCCAAGCGCCTCCGGCGACAGGCGGACGGCACGCGGCACCTGCGGGATCACCTGGTAGGAGCGTCCCTCCAGATTGAAGCGGTTGACGTAGTTGCCGCCGAGCAGCGTGGCCAGTGTCGCGCCGACCTGCTGCATGTTGATGCCGAGGTCGCTTGCCTTGGAGCGGTCGACGCGGACGCGCACCACCGGCTGGTTGAAATCGAGATCGCTGTCGGAGACGATGAACATACCGCTCTTGCGGGCGGCTGCCTTCAACTTCTCCATCTGCTCATAGATGGCCTGGAAGCTGACGGTCGAATTGATCACCATCTGCACCGGCAGGCCGCCCGGACCACCCGGCAGCGGCGGCAGGTTGAAAGCGAAGGCGTTGACGCCTTCGATCTTGGACAGCTCCGCCTGCACCAGCGGCTTCAACGCAATGGCCGAACGCTTGCGCTCATCCCACGGGGTGAGCAGCATGCCGGCGATGCCGCTTTGCGCGCTCGGCGTGCCATTCAGGATGAAGCGCAGATCCGTCTCCGGAAACTTCTGGAACACCTTGTCCATCTTCTCGCCGTAGAAGTCGACGTAGTCGATGTTGGCGTATTTCGGCGCCTTCGTCAGCGCGAACACGATGCCCTGGTCCTCTTCGGGCGCGAGCTCCTTCATCGTGTGCATGTAGAGGAAGCCGACGAGGCCGAGCATGGTCAGCGCAAACAGGCCGGTGATCGGTCGGTAATCGAGCGAGCGGTCGAGCTTGCGACCGTACCAGCGCGTCAACGAACCGAACACGCGGTTAACCGCTCGCGCGAAACGCCCTTCCTCGGTGTTCTTCAGCAGCACCGAGCACATCATGGGCGACAGCGTCAGCGCGATCACGCCCGACACGATCACCGAGCCCGCCAGCGTGAAGGCGAATTCGCGGAACAACGCACCGGTGAGGCCGCCAAGGAAGCCGATCGGCGCGTACACCGCCGCGAGCGTAATGGTCATGGAGATGACCGGACCGACGATCTCGCGCGCGCCTACTAGTGAGGCTTGTACCGGCGTCTTGCCCTCCTCGAGATGGCGGTGGATGTTCTCCACCACCACGATGGCGTCGTCGACCACGAGACCGATCGCGAGCACCATCGCAAGCAGGGTCAGGAGGTTGATGCTGAAACCCATGACCAGCATCAGGCTGCAGACGCCGACCAGCGATAGCGGGATCGTCACCACGGGGATGATGACCGAGCGGATCGAGGCCAGGAACAGGAAGATCACCACGATGACGATCACGACGGCTTCGCCGAGCGTCTTCTCCACCTCGTCGATCGACGATTGAATGAACTTGGTGGAATCGTAGGCCACCTTCATCTTCAGCGACGGCGGCAGGTTGCGCTCGAGTTCCGGGAACAGGGCGCGGACGCCCTTCACAAGGGTCAGCGGGTTACCTTGCGGGGTCGCGTTGATACCGATGAAGATCGCATGCTCGCCATTGAACGCGACGCTCGCGTCCGTGCTTTGGGCGGCAAGTTCGACTTGCGCGATATCCTCCATCCGGACGAAGCCGCCCTCCCTCGACTTCACGATCATGCGCTTGAACTCGTCGATGTTGCGCAGATCGGTGTTGGTCGAAACGTTGGAGACGATGTAGTAGCCCTTGGACTGGCCGGCGGCGGCCTGGAAGTTGTTTGACGCAATCGCCTGCGCAACATCCGTGGGCGACACGCCGCGCCCCGCCATCTTGATCGGGTCGAGCCACAATCGCATCGCAAAAGTCTGGCCGCCGAGGATGTCGGCGGAAGCCACGCCGTCAACCGTCGACAGCAACGGCTGGACCACGCGCGTGAGGTAATCCGAGATCGCCGATCCCGACAGCTCCTCGCTGGAGAAGCCGAGATACATCACGGCCGTGGTCTGGCCGGTGGTCTTGGTGACGACCGGGTCGTTTGATTCCTTCGGGATCAGGTATTTGACCGAGTTGACCTTGGCCAGCACCTCGGTGAGCGCCTGGTTCGGGTCGAAGTTCAGCTTGATGTAGACCTGGATCGTGGAGGTGCCGAGCACCGAGGACGAGGTGATGTAGTCGACGCCTTCGGCCGAGGCGACCGCCTGCTCGATCGGCGTCGTGATGAAGCCCTGGATCAGGTCGGCCGACGCACCGGGATAGCTGGTGGTGACGTTGACCACCGTGTTCGACAGTTTCGGATATTGCCGGATCGGCAGCACGGTCGCAGCCCGCAAGCCGATCAGGAGGATCAGCAGGCTGACGACGACCGACAGGACCGGCCGCTTGATGAAGATGTCGGTGAAGGACATTACGGGGTCCTGCTTCTCAGTAGCGCGGCGGTTCGGCCGGGATCGGCGGCGTCGGCTCGGTGGAGATCGCAACGGCAGCCCCTGACTGAAGCTTGATCTGACCGAGCGCCACGATACGGTCGCCGGCCTTCAGGCCGCGGACGATCTCGGTGCGGCCGCCAAATCGCTTGCCGGTCTGCACGAAGGTACGCACCGCCGTCAGGCTGGTCTTGCCGTCGTTCTCCTTCTTCTCGGTGATCAGGTAGACCGAGTCGCCATAGAGCGAGTAGTCGACCGCGGTTTCCGGAACCGTGATCACCGGCGGCTTGTCGGGCAGCACCACCGTGGTGGTCGCGAACATGCCGGGCTTGAGGATCTTTTCGGGGTTCGCGACGGTGGCCTGCACGCGGATGTTGCGGGTGTCGGTCGCGACCTGCGGCTCGATCGTGGTCAGCTTGCCCTCGAAGACGCGATCCGGATAGGCGTCCACCTTGATGCGGACGGTCTGGCCGACTTTGAGCTGGCCGCTGTCCTTTTCGGTCACCGTGAAATTGTCGTAGAGCATCGACAGATCGGTCAGAGACACGATCTGGTTGCCAGCGGTCAGATATTGACCGACCTCGACCCTGCGCACGCCAAGCTCGCCATTGAAGGGGGCGCGGACCAGCTTCTGCGAGATCAGCGCCTCGGTCTTGGCAATACCGGCCAGGGCCTGGTCATACGCAGCCTGGGTCTGGTCGACCGTAGCCTGCGGCCCAAAATTGCGCGCGGCAAGCTGCTTGGCGCGATCGAGCGAAAGCTGCGCCACCGTCGCCTGCGCCTTGAAGCTGGCGAGATCGCCCTGCTCCGGCCCGTCGAACAACTGGAGCAGCGGCGCACCCGCCTTTACCTCGGCGCCTGCGGTGAACAGGATATCCGTGATGCGTCCCGAGACGTCGGAGGTGACGTTGACCTGGTGCACGGCGGCGAGTTCGCCGACCGCGGTCAACAGGTTCGGCACGACTTCCGATTTCGCCTCGGCCGCATTCACCGTCACCGGCGGCGGCTTCATGTTGGCGAAGAACTCGCCGATCATCTTGGCGCGGAAATAGTTGAACCAGACCAGGCCGCCGACGACGAGCGCCAGCAGCAATCCAACGATGATGAACCAGCGCCCCATCCTGACCGGCCGCTTGTGCGGCTTTTTATCGATCGGTTCGCCCTTGATGTTGGTTTCGGTGACGATGTTCATGTCATGCACTTTCTGCTGTTACCGATTGTCCCCGGCTCGGTGACGGCTGACGGTTCAAATAAAAGGAAATCGCGGCTTCGGTGAGCCCGATGCCGCGCAGGATGAATTCGGAAAGCTGGCGCTCGAGGTCGGGCGCGTCGCCGTAGCTGAGGCACGGCGTCGTCGGCAACCGCGTTAGCGCCGACATCAGCACGACGTGGTGCGCGAACCAGAACAGGTTGAGCGGCACGCTGCCGATGCGGGTGGCGTCGCCGGCGGCGACGGCGCGTTCCATCGATGCGGTGAAGACCGGCGCGATCAGTTCGCCGACCTTGCCGTATAGCAGGCGCGCGAACTCACCGTCGTCGAGGTGGCTGGAGGTCATCAGCCGCAACCGCTGCGCCTCTTGCTCGTCCGGCCCCTGTGATACCTCCAGGAAATGCCCGACCATGCCCTTCACAAGTTCGACCAGGGTTGCGGTCGAGGGGTCCTGCCCGAGCAGGTGCGCGAGATCCGGATCGGCCTCGCACTCTTCGGCGAGGATCTCGGCGTAAAGCGCCGCCTTGGACGGGAAGTGCTTGAACAACAGCCCTTCCGAAATGGAAGCGGCGGCCGCCACGCTCTTGGTCGTGGTGCCGGCAAAGCCATGGCGGGCGAAGCACCGCTTGGCGGCGCTGAGGATCAGCTGACGCCGCAAGTCACTTGTCATGCGCAGGGTAGACATGCGCGTGAGTAATCACTCACCTTAAAGATTGTCAAGAATTTACGGCAGTGCAAAAATAGAACTTAAGGTTGGGTTACGCCCCCACCTCCCGATAAGGTCTTGTACCGTCAGGAAGATAACGCGATGTCACACTTGACAAAAATCGGCAGGCGCGCCCGCCGACCGCTACGGGAACCGTACTCCTCCCACGGAGAGGGTCGAGTCGCAAGCAATTTGAACGAATGCCGTGGCCCGGGTGGAGCGCCAGCATAACCCGGGGCCGCTCCCTCAACGTTGACTCAGGGATTCCGGGTTGCGCTGCCCTCCATCCGGGTTACGAAACTCCCTAAATCGGCTGGTAGCCCAGCGAGCCGCGCAGGCGGTTGACGACGAAGGTGCCGTCGCGGTTCGACAACACCCGCTCCAGATTGGCGCCGTCGATCTTCACATTGGCGAAGCGCGGACCGTCCGCTTCCTTCAACGACAGCGCGAACGCTTCGACCTCGGCCATGGTGGTGATCGCGCGGCTGTCGGCGATGCCGCAGGACTTGGCGACGCCGACCAGGTCGACCGAAGTGGCAGTATGGCTGACCTGTCCTCCGGTCTCGCCATAGGCTTCGTTGTCGAGCACGACGATGGAGAGGTTGGCGGGCTTCTGCGCGCCGACGGTGGCGAGGCTCCCGAGCCCCATCAGCATCTCACCATCGCCGGTGATGACGATCACCGGCAGCTTGGGTTGCGCCAGCGCGAGCCCGAGTCCAATCATGACCGCACCGCCCATGGCGCCCCAGAGATAGAAATTGCGGGCATCATCGCCGGCGGCGGCGATGTCATAGGTCGAGGCGCCGAGGCCGCCGACCGCGATCGCGCCGTTACGGTCCTTCAGCAGGTGGGCGACGACTGCGCGGCGGTCCAGAAGATTGGCCTTGCTCATTTCACGAATACCTTTGCCCCGATCAGCCGCTGCGACAGCAGCACAGCGGTCGGCGTCGACGCGTTATAGGCCTGCGCCGCGCCGGCCTCGACGACCTCGCGCACTTCCTCGGGATGCGTCGCCCGCAATACCTTGACGCCGCAGAGCTCGAAGGCGGCTTGCGTGTTCGATCCCATCGGCACCTGCCACGGATTGAACTCGCCCCATTCGCCGCGCATCGTCACTAGCGTCAGGAACGGAAAGCGGAAGATCTGCGTCAGCGACAGCATGTTGATGCAATTGCCGACACCGCTCGACTGCATCAACAGCACGCCGCGCTGGCCGCCGGCCCAGGCGCCGAGCAGCAGTGCGATGCCCTCCTCCTCCGTCGTCAGCGGAATGCCGCGCATGGTGGAGGAGCCGAGCACGCGCTCGATCAGTTGCGAGTGCCCGGCGTCGGGCACGTAAGGCACCTGGCGGACATCGAAGCGCTGCAATGTCGAGAAAATCTCTTCCGGCCAGGCCGGCTGGCTATCGGAGGCAGTTTCAGTGCGGGCATGCATGGGCGTTTCCGAAGGAATAAGCGAGGCAAGCAGACTGTAAAGCGGGCAGCACTTTCCGGAAGAACAAAAACGGCATATCAGTTCTCAAAAAGAGAATGGCAGCATGACAGGAAACGCACGAGAACTGGCGGAGAATTTCGACCTCGAACGGCTGACGCCGGAATTCTATGCCAACCCCTACCCGACCTATCGTGCACTGCGGGATAACGCGCCGGTCAAGCGCCTGCCCAACGGCTCCTACTTCCTGACCCGCTACGACGACCTCGTCACCGCCTATAAAAGCACGAAAGCGTTCTCCTCCGACAAGAAGAAGGAGTTTTCGCCGAAATACGGCGACTCCCTCCTCTACGAGCATCACACCACGAGCCTCGTCTTCAACGACCCGCCGGCGCACACCCGCGTGCGGCGCCTGATCATGGGTGCGCTGTCGCCGCGCGCGATCGCCGCAATGGAGCCCGACCTGATCTGCCTGATCGACGGCCTGCTCGATGCGATCGCCGCCAAAGGCAAGGTCGAGCTGATCGAGGATTTCGCCTCTGCGATCCCAGTCGAGGTGATCGGCAATCTGCTCGACGTGCCCCACGACGAGCGCGGCCCCTTGCGTGACTGGTCGCTCGCGATCCTGGGCGCGCTTGAGCCGGTGATCTCATCGGAGCAATTTGCGCGCGGCAACAAGGCCGTGAAGGACTTCCTCGCCTATCTGGAGACGCTGGTCGAGCGACGGCGCGCCAAGCCGGGCAATCCCGAACGCGACGTGCTGACGCGGCTGATCCAAGGCGAAGGTAATGGTGAGGACAATGGCGAGCGACTGACCGAGCAGGAACTGCTGCACAATTGCATCTTTCTGCTCAACGCCGGCCATGAGACCACGACCAATCTGATCGGCAACGGCTTGGTGACGCTGCTGCGCTATCCCAAGGAAAAGCAGCGGCTGATCTCGCAGCCCGACCTGATCAAGACCGCGGTCGAGGAGATGCTGCGCTACGAGAGCTCGAACCAGCTCGGCAACCGCATGATCGTGGAAGAGGTCGAGCTCGGCGGCATCAAGATGTCCGCGGGCACGCCGGTGACGCTCTGCATCGGCGCCGCCAACCGCGATCCCGCGCAGTTCCCGGACCCCGAGCGTTTCGACATCGCGCGTACGCCGAACCGCCATCTCGCCTTCGGCACCGGCGCGCATCAATGCGCCGGCATGGCGCTCGCGCGGCTCGAAGGCGCCATCGCGATCTCGCGCTTCCTTGCCCGCTTCCCGAATTATGTACTCGCCGGCGAACCAGTGCGCGGCGGCCGCGTCCGTTTCCGCGGATTCCTCAGCGTGCCGTGCACGGTCAATGCCTAGCGGCTGATCAGCTGGGGCTGCAGCTTTTCTGCGACCCATTCTTCAACACCGTCCCACCGCCGCCCCGTGGCCTCGCCGGAATAGTGCACTCCGAGGAGCATCTGGGGGTGAGCCAGCCCTCCCCTTGCGGTGCCGCGTGCGCGGCTTGTGCTCGCCCGTCACCCTGCATTGCAATCGATGTGGGCCATACAAGCGATAAACGAACGATGTCTGCGCTTGCGCGTTGATGTTTGCGGGCGACCAGAGCCAGTAGGAGGGAGCTGCCATCATGCTTCCGCACGGCGTTCGCCTTACAGCGTTCTTAGTTGGTGTCTGCGCAATCGCTTGGAGCGGCGGCTCGTTCGCCCAGGGGACCAAGGCTTTCCGGGGTGGCGGGGCTGCACCAGCAGCCCGACCAGCAGGACCACCCCCCGCCATGGCCCGCCCCGCACCGCCGCCGGCGATGGCGCGACCTCCGGCGATGGCGCGGCCGGCCGCACCGGCGATCCGTGCCGCTCCCCCGCCACAGCGGCCGACCATGGCACCGCGTCCGGCGCTGCATATTGCCGCACCTCCGCGCGCGGCCGCACCACGCGTAGCCGGGCCACGACCTGAGATCCGCCGACCCGACATCCGTCCTGGCCCGGCTGCGCCACCGCAGCGTCCGGCCACGGCAGGGCGTCACGGGCCCGACATCGCCGCACCGTCGCGCCCGGCCCCATCGCCCGCTGTGGGCGCGCGGCCGTCGCCACAGGAGCAGATCGAAACGCGTGAGCAGCGAATCCAAAAGCAACAGCAGATGGTGCAGGAACGGCAGCGTGAGATGCTTTCGCGCCAGAGCGCAGAGCGCCAGACCCGCATCGATCGCCTGCAGCAGCGCGTGCAGCAATTGCAGTCGCAAAAGCCGGAAGGCGTGCGGGCGCAACGCGCGCAAGAGCGGTTGCTCCAGACCCAGAACCGCCAGATCCAGCGCGAGCAGCTTATGCAGCAACGTGATCAGGCGCGGCTGCAGCGGTTGGCACCGCAGCCTTCGGCCGAGCGACCTGCCGCTGCCGCGGCCCTTGAGGCTGCAGCACGCGGACGATTTGCCGCGCACTTCCGCAGTGATGCTCTGCAAGCCCAAGCGGCGCTCGCGGCCCGGGAGCAGGCCTGGGCGCCCCACCGTGCCTGGCGGCACGGCGAGCACGCGGTGTTTGTTGCCTGGCTCGGCCCGGTGTTCTGGCCCTATGCCTATTCCGACATCTTCAACTACACGTTCTGGCCCTATGCCTACGAGCCCGGCTATTGGGCTTACGCTTACGACGACTTCGTCGACACCGTATTCTGGGGTGCGGACAGTCCGTATTCCGCCTACGCCCGATACCCGGAGCCCGGCGAGGCGATCACCGGTTACCGAGGCCGCCAACGCCCAAGCGCGAGCCCAGAGACTCTGCGGCAAGTGTGCGAAGCACCGGACAAGGGCGTGACCGCCTGGCCGATCGCCGACATCACGCGGGCCGTCCAACCGACTCCGGAGCAGCGTGCTTTGCTCGATGAATTGAAGATTGCGGCGGCAAAGGCTGCCGATGTGTTCAAGCAATCCTGCAGCGAATCCTATGCGCTGACGCCGCCCGGCCGCTTGCGGGCGATGACGAACCGCATCACCGCCACGCTCGAGGCGGTGAAGATCGTGCGGCCGGCGCTGGAGAGGTTCTATGACTCGCTGAGCGACGAGCAAAAGGCGCGCTTCAATGCGCTCGGTCCCAATGTCGGCGATCGTTCGCAACAGCAGCCGCCGCGGGAAGCGTCCGAGGCCTGCGGCGATCCGAAGTCCAGCCTGACGCAGCTGCCGATCGAACGGATCGAAGCGGTGATACGCCCCGCAGGCAAGCAAAAGGATGCGCTCGACCGCTTGAGCAACGCGACGAAGAAAGCGGTTGCAGGGCTGCAAGCTGCCTGCCCGGACGAGGTGCCACTGACGCCGGTCGGACGGCTTGAGGCGATGGAAAAGCGGCTAGAGGCCATGCTGGAGGCAGCCGATTGGGTGCAAGCCAGACTGGACGAGTTCTATGCCACGCTGAGCAGCGAGCAGAAAGCGCGGTTCAACACGCTGCAGCAGACTGCAGGCCAATGACCACGCTTTCAGGGAGCCTTGAGTACCGCCCCTAAACCGCGGTCCGGTGCCTCTCGATGCAGATCCGCAAGACCTCGTCCATCGGCCGGCTCCACCAGTCGTTGGAAAAGATCTCGATCTCCGAATAGCCCGCATACCCTTGTGCTTCGACCGCCGCGCGCACCGACTTGATGTCGATCACGCCGTCGCCCATCATGCCGCGGTCGTTGAGGATGTCCTTGGTCGGCACCAGCCAGTCGCAGACATGGAACGCAAGCAACCGGTCCTTGCCCGCACGTGCGATCTGGCCCATCAACTCCGGATCCCACCAGATGTGATAGACATCGAGCGCGACGCCGAGCATGCCGCTGCGCTGCGGGTCCAGCGCGTCGCAGATATCAAGCGCCTGCCTGGTGGTGTTCACGCAGGCGCGGTCGCCGGCATAGGCCGGGTGCAGCGGCTCGATTGCAAGCGGCAGCTTTGCCCCTCTCGCATATTCCAGCATCTCGGCGATGCCGTCATGCACCTGCGTGCGCGCTGCCGCTATGTCCTTCGAGGCCGCGCTGCCCGGCCGCGAATATTGCGGCAGGCCGCCGACCACAAGGACGATGCAGGAGGCGCCGAGCGCGGCGGCCTCATCGATCGCGCGGCGGTTGTCGTCGCGCGCCTCAAGCCGATGCGCAGCGTCGGCAACGAACATGCCGCCGCGGCAATAGCCCGACAATTCGAGCCCCGCGTCGCGCAGCGCGCGCACAGCGCGATCGAGGCCGATCGACGCGACCTGATCGCGCCAGGGATCGATGGCGCGGATGCCGTGGCGCGCGCAGGCTTCGATGATCTCGACCAGGTTGCGCTGCTTGCGGACCGTCGCCGTGTTCAGCGACAGCCAGCGGTGATCGGAAGAAAAATCGCGCATCAGGGCTCAACGCCGCGCGTTGCCAGCACCGTCTTCATCCGCCGCGTCGCCAATTCCGGATTGGCGAGCAGACCCGCAGCATCGGCGAGGCGGAACAGTTCGGCGAGATGCAGCGTCGAGCGCGTGCTCTCCTGCCCGCCGATCATGGTGAAGTGATCCTGGTGACCGTTGAGATAGGCCATGAACACGATGCCGGTCTTGTAGAACCGCGTCGGCGCCTTGAAGATGTGGCGCGACAGCGGCACCGTCGGCCCCAGCACGTCGTGGAAGCCGGCTTCATCGCCCGCGGCCAATCGCGACAGCGCATAGGATGCAGCCGGAGCGATCGCATCGAAGATGCCGAGCAGCGCGTGCGAGAAACCCTGCTCGTCGCCGGCGATCAGTTCGGCATAGTTGAAGTCGTCGCCGGTATACATCTTGACGCGCGGATCGAGCCTCCGGCGCATGTCGATCTCGCGCTGCTTGTCGAGCAACGAAACCTTGACGCCGTCGACCTTGCCTGCGTGAGCGTTGATGATGGCAACCGCGGTGTCCATCGCCTTGTCGAGATCGCTCGTACCCCAATAGCCCGCAAGCGCCGGATCGAACATATCGCCGAGCCAGTGGATGATCACGGGCTCGCGGACCTGCGACAGCACGCGGCCGTAGACTTTGGCGTAGTCGTCCGCACTCCGCCCGAGCTTTGCCAACGCCCGCGAGCACATCAGGATGATGCGGCCACCGACCTTCTCGATCGCGGCGATCTGCTCCTCATAGGCGCGGATCACATCGTCCAGCGTCCTGGCGTCCTCCACCGCGAGGTGGTCGGTGCCAGCGCCGGAAAACACCAGCGCATTGCCTTTGGCCTTCGCCGCGCTCACCGAGCGCCGGATCAATTCCAGCGAGGTATTCCAGTCCAGTCCCATGCCGCGCTGCGCGGTGTCCATCGCCTCCGCGACGCCCAGTCCCAGATCCCAGACATGTTCGCGGAACGCGATCGTCCTGTCCCAGTCGACCGCGGCGGTCAGCCACGGATCGACATCGGCGCGCGGGTCGGCGACGACATGCGCCGCCGAGAACGCGACGCGGCTCAGCGTTCCCTCGAGCTTGGCGGGAAAGGTCCGCGACGCCGCGAGACGATAGGTCTCGAGGCCGCCGCCGGAGGTCGGCAGTTTCAGGGAGAGCGAAGAGATCGGCGGGACGATCCTGTTCATGATCCTGTCCTCACAGCCTGATCGGTTCGACGTCGATCCAGCGCCGCTCCTTCCAGCTCCGAAGCGCGCATTCGGCGAGCTGCACGCCCTTGGCGCCTTCGAGCAGCGTGTATTTATAGGGCGCGTCCTCGCAGACGTGGCGGATAAACATCTCCCACTGCTCCTTGAAGCCGTTGTCGTAGACGGCATTCTCAGGCAGCTTCTGCCAGTCGGCATAGAAATCGTGCAGCCGCTTCTCATCCGGATTCCACACCGGCCGCGGCGTCGCCTGCCGCGCCTGGATCACGCAGTCGGTGAGCCCCGCCACAGCCGAGCCATGGGTGCCGTCGACCTGGAAGGTGACGAGGTCGTCGCGATAGACGCGCGTCACCCAGCTCATGTTGATATGCGCGATCACGCCGCCCTTGAGCTGGAACGTCGCATAGGCGGAATCGTCGGCGGTGGCCTTGTAGGCCTTGCCCTTCTCGTCATAGCGCTCGGGGATATCTGTCGTGCCGAGGCAGGAGATGCTCTGCACCTCGCCGAAAAGGTTGTCGAGCACGTAGCGCCAGTGGCACACCATGTCGAGGATGATGCCGCCGCCGTCCTCAGCGCGGTAATTCCACGACGGTCGCTGCGCTTCCTGCCAGCCGCCCTCAAACACCCAGTAGCCGAACTCACCGCGCACCGAGAGCATGCGGCCGAAGAAACCGGAGTCGCGCAGGAAGGCGAGCTTCTTCAAGCCCGGCAGGAACAGCTTGTCCTGCACCGTGCCGTGCTTGAGGCCCTTGGCGTTGGCGAGCTTCACCACCGCGATCGCCTCTTCCAGATTGGTCGCGATCGGCTTCTCGCAATAGACATGCTTGCCGGCATTGATCGCCTTGGCCAGCAGCGAGGGCCGCGCCTGGGTGGTCGCAGCGTCGAAGAACACCGTGTCGTTGGGATCCGCCAGCGCCTTGTCCAGGTCGGTGGTGACCCGCGCGATATCGAAGCGCTTGGCAAGCGCGCCGACCTTTTCGGCGTCGCGGCCGACCAGGATCGGATCGGGCATGATGCGGTCGCCATTCGACAGCAGCACTCCGCCTTGGTTGCGGATCGCGACGATCGAGCGGATCAGATGCTGGTTGAGCCCCATCCGGCCTGTGACGCCGTTCATGATCAGGCCGAGACGTTTGGTGGTCATAATGCTTGCTCCTGCAGAATTCTTGCTATTGGCGGCGCCAGCGGCGACAGGGTGGACCAGTCCGGATGCACTGATGTGGCAAAGCCCGGCGTCGTCAGCGATCCCGTCATGAGATCGCCGTCATGGATAGCGAGGCGCACTTTGCGGTCGCGGACGTAGAGATCGGGATGCGCCGACAGGAATGCCTCTGCCTCGGCAGTGGGCGTCTCGGCAAAGCCGTCGACATAGTGATGCCCGTTGCGCTCGGCATGGGTGACGCCGATCAGCGCGCCGAGCGCGAGGTCCTGCTGCACGGCAAGCCCCGCCTGGCAGGTCAGGTCCTCGCCGCTGACGAAAAACGCATCGCCATCCGCGCTCCATTTCGCCGCGCGCGTCGCGTTGACGATCGACTTGTAGAGGCCCTTGCAGGATTTCGAGGAGATGCCGCGATAGCCGAGCGCCCGCGCCGCCGGAAACGCATCGTAGGAATCATCGGCCTCGTCAATGATGAAGCCACCTTTAGCCAGCGCGCCGAGCGGCGAGGCCTTGGTGATGTCGCGCGGCATCGGCTGCTCGATATAGAGCAGCTTTGCAGCGATCGGCTGCATTGCGTGATCGCGGTCGAGGCGGTCGACCAGAGTGGCGAGCGCCGCAAGGTCGGCATATTGCTCGTTGGCATCGAGCGTAACCTCGTAGTCGTAAGGAAGCGTCGCCAGCTCATTGCCGATCCGGATCAGCCGCGCCGCATCATGTTCGGGATCGCCGTTGAGCTTGAGCTTGAAATAGCGCGCGCCGGCGTTTTCTCTTGCGTCGGCAACACCGCCCTCGCCTTCGATCTTGTCGTCGAGACCAACGGTGTGCCGGATCGCGACCCGCTCAAGCCGCTTGCGCCCGGCGAGGAAAGCCGCGATTTCACCGTCAGCCAGATCGGGCGATAGCCGTGCATCGATGCCGGCAACGTTCTGCGCCATGCCGTCGAAGAAATTGACGCCGACGGAGCGGAGCAGCGCATCCAGGATCGCCTTGTCGATTTCCGCCGGTCCATAGGCTGCCGCCAACGGTGGAATGTCCTCGCGTGCGCACGCCGCGACTTGCGCGCCGATGCAGGCCGCATGCAGGCCGAACGCGGTGTCAAAACCGGAATGGGCGAGATAGAACTCGCGCGCGATCAAGAGCGACCGCCGCAGCTCCTGCACCGTTTCGTCCGGCGTAAGCTCTGGCCGCTTGTCGAACCATTTCGGCACAAGGAATTCGGCGCTCGCACCTAGCGCCCGGCTCTTCCCCTCCACCTCGATCTCGACCCGCACGAAAGCCTGCGGCGTCGCATTGACCACGATCGCGCCGAAGCGGAACGGCCGGGCAAAGCTGACCGGACGTTCGAACAGGGCAATATCTCGGACAACGAGACGGGGCGGCATCAGCTTCAAACCTCGGCAGTCTGATGCATTTTGGATGAACGGATCCGCGGGCCCCCACCTCTCCCCGCTGGGGAGAGGTGGGAGGATGCCGCGCCAGGGTGACTCGATCCCTGCATGTCCTAGTCCAGCGATCCCTGGGTGAAGAAGTGCTTGCGGATGCGCTGCACCAGCTCGGTGAAGACCGGATCGGACATTGCATCCAGCGAGCGCGGCCGCGGCAGCGGCACGTCGTAGATCGCCGCAATCGCGCCGGGACGCTCGGTCATCACGAGCACGCGGTCGGCAAGGAAAACCGCCTCGGGAATCGAGTGCGTGATCAAGAGCACCGTCTTGCCGGTCTCGCGCTGGATCCGCATCAGCTCGACATTCATGCGCTCGCGCGTCATCGCGTCCAGCGCGCCGAACGGCTCGTCCATCAGCATGATCTTCGGGTCATGCACCAGCGCGCGGCAGATCGAGGCACGCTGCTGCATGCCGCCGGAGAGCTGCCACGGCAGCTTCTTCTCGAAGCCTTCGAGGCCGACCAGCTTCAGAAGCTCCTTCGCGCGCGGCAGGTATTTTTCCCGCGGCAGCTTCTTCATGTCGATCGGCAGCATCACATTGGAGAGGATGTTCCGCCACGGCAGCAGCAGCGCGTGTTGGAACACGATGCCGACATTGCCGTGCGGCTTCGTCACAGGCTCGCCCTCGACCAGGATCTCGCCCGTCGTCGGCGGCAGCAGCCCGGAGATCATCTTCAGCAAGGTTGACTTGCCGCAGCCGGACGGGCCGACCACGACGAAGAATTCACCCTGGTTGATGTGGAAATCGAGCGGCCGCAACGACGGCACATCGCCGTCGCGCGAGCGGTAGGTCTTGGAGACTCCGGACAGCTTGATGCCGGACGTCTCGGCGGCGGCACGGTCGGACACCAGCCGCAGATGCGCGGCTGGTTGATCCACCTGGCTCTGTGTCGCCGGCTTCATTGCAGGTGCTTTCACGAGTCGCCCTTCGGCAGATAGTCGTTAGTGTAGAAGGCCTTCGGATTGTCCTTGGCCTTGGCATCGAGCCCGCCATATTCGACCATGAGGTCGACGGAGTCTTTCATGTTCTGGTCGGTGACCTGGAACGGCCGCTTGGTCTTGGTTTCATCGGTGCGATAGAGCGGGATCGTCAGTTCAAAGCCCTGCGTCAGCGTGTCGATCTTGCCGCCCTTGGGGTTGGCATCGAGGATCGACTGCGCCGCCGCCTTCGGCTCCTTCTCGGCGGCTTCCACCGCCTTGGTCGTCGCCGACATGAAGCGGCGAACGAGATCGGCATTCGCCTTGACATAGTCGCTGTTGGCGATGATGCCCGAGGAGACCAGATGGATACCGTAATCGGCGAACTTGATCGGATAGACGTCCTTGCCGGTGGCGTCCTTGATCTTCATCGACTGGTCCATGACATAGCCGAGCAACATATCGGCCTGACCGTTGATGACCGCATTCAGCTTGGTCTGGCCGTCGCCGGCAACCGTCTGGAAGTCGCTCTCCTTCAGGCCGGTCTTCTTCAGGAACAGCGGCCAAATCTGCGTCATCGAATCGGCCGGCGTGATCGCAACCGTCTTGCCCTTGATATCCTCCGGCTTCCTGATGTTCTTGTCGACGAAGCCCATCGCCGACATCGGGCTGGTCTGCAGGAGTACGCCGGTCGCGATGACGGGCGCGCCCTTCACCGCCGCGCGCATCATGGTGGGAATGTCGACATAACCGAAATTGGCGGTCTTGGCGGCCACCGCCTGCGTGGTCGCGGCCGAGCCGCGGCCTTCCTGGATCTCGAGATCGATGCCCTCGGCGGCATAGATGCCCTTGGCCTTGCCGTAATAGAACGGCGCGTGCTCGCCATAGACATACCAGTTGAGCATCAGCACCACCTTGTCGGCGGCCGATGCCGGAAGCACCGACATCGCCGTCCAGGTCAGCGTCGCCAAGACCACAGCTATCAATCGCATCTTGTTCTCCTCCCTCTCCCCGTCATTGCGGGCGAAACCTCTTGTTGTTGTCCTTCCGGATAACTCACGAAGCGAAAATAATGTCCTCGCGCTGGCTGACATGCCAGGGAATAACCAGGCGTTCGATGCGGTCGACGATCCAGAACAGGATGACGCCGAGCAGCGCCAGGATCACCAGCGCGGCGAACATCGTGGGCAGGTCAAAGGTTCCGATCGAGCGCTGCATCACATAGCCGATGCCGGAATTGGAGCCGACGAACTCGCCGACGACGGTACCAACCACCGCCAGCGTAACCGACACTTTCAGGCCGGAGAAGATCGCGGGCATCGCATGCGGCAGGTTGACAGCACGGAACACCTGGAAGCGGCTGCCCTGCATCGCACGCGCGAGATCGACCATATCGGGATCGACAGACTTGAATCCCTGCACCGCCGAGACCACCACCGGGAAGAAGCCGAGCAGGAACGCCGAGATCACTTTGGGGATGATGCCGAACCCGAACCAGACCACGAACAGCGGCGCGATCGCGATCTTCGGCACCGACTGCGAGAACACCAGAAGCGGATAGACATAACTCTCCACCGTCCTCGACCCCGCGATCAGCATCGCGACGGGAATGCCGAACAGTGCCGACAACAGGAAACCACAGACCGTCGCATAGGTCGTCGGCCACGACTGCCGCAGCAGCTCCGGCCAGTCCGTCTGCAGCACGGCGACGACGTCGCCCGGCGACGGGATCTGGTAGGCGGGAATGTGGAACAGGCGGATGGCGAGGTCCCACGCCGCCACAATGAACACCAGGAACAGAAATGGGCGCACCCACGCCGCATTCAGCAGCCTCGACAGGCCTCCCGCTTCCTTGCTCTCCGCCACGTTCCGCTTCCCTGCTTGACCGTTTCTAGGGCCGGAAATTAACCCGTTGGATAAATACTGTCCAGCCCGATTTCGCGCGGCATTTTGAGCGCATTTGGTCGTCATGCCCCGGCTTGACCCGGACATTCACGCCTTATGGACTTGGAAAAACGTGGATGGCCGGGTCAAGCCGGGGCATGACGACGCAATGCAACAATTGCGCGTTTCGCTAAACCGCCTGCTGCGCGGTCACCTGCAGCTTCGGCGCCTTGCTCTTGCCGAACGCTGCGATCGACTTCCCCGTCAACGCCGCCAGCACCAGCGCAATCATGTGCTCCAGCCGTTCATCGCGGGCGTCCTTCGACAAGAGATCACGGCCGAAGATCACGCTCAGCGTCGCGCTGTTGGAGAGATAGAAGAAGGCAAGCGCGGCGATCGAGATATAGAGTTGCACCGGATCGACCGCGGCGCGGAAATCGCCGCTCTTCACGCCACGTGTCACCACCGTGCGGATCATCTCGACGAACGGCGAATGCATCGATTTGACCTTGGTCGAACGCTTCAAATGCCGTGCTTTCGCAAGATTTTCGGTATTCAGCAGCGCCAGGAATTCCGGATTGCGGATGAAATAATTCCAGGTGAAATCGATCAGCCGCGCGATCGCCTCCGGCGGCTCGAGATGTTCGAGATCAAGTCCGCGTTCTTCGGCGCGGATCTTCTCATAGGCGCCTTCGAGCACCTCGAGGTAGAGGTCCTCCTTGTTGCCGACGTGGTAATAGAGCATGCGCTTGTTGGCGCCGGCCTTCTTGGCGATGCTGTCGACGCGCGCGCCGGCGAGCCCATGAGTGGCGAACTCGGCCTTCGCCGCCTCCAGGATGCGCAGCCGCATCCCCTCGGGGTCACGCTGCCACTTCAGAACTCGCTTTGCCTTGGCCAATCGGATCGCTCAATTCAGTCGGAATGTTGGATGTAGCACGCCCGACGGCGTTTGAGAATGAATCACGCAGGCCCGCCAGCCGTCATTCCGGGGCGCGCGTACGCGCGAACCCGGAATCCATCTGGCCACAGCGCAGGCGGCGCCATGGATTCCGGGTTCGTCCTTCGGACGCCCCGGAATGACGGCATCGTTCCGGGCTTTGCCCCGGACGACAACGGCGGGAGGCGTGAGTGAATCGCTACGCAGATGCAAGCGGCGACGGCTGCACGAGCAGTGTCGGCACGCTGCAGGTACCGGTACGCACGGTCATCACGCGCGTGCCCGGCTTGCGGCCGGTGCGGATTTCGGAGACGTCGACGCCGGCGGCAACGAGCCGCGCATGGGTGGCATCGATGTCGGTGACGCGCCAGCAGATGCCGCGCAGGCGGTCGGGTGCATCGGGCTCCGTCTTGCCGGGCTTGTGCGCGACCTCGACGATCAAATCGCCGCAGCGGAAGAACATCAGCCGGCCCCAATCTGCGTGCGAACGATCGAGTGCCATGTCGAGGCCAAGGCGGGCGCCATAGAGCGCGGCCGCGCATTCGGGATCGGCGGTCGCAACCACCACATGATCCATCGCGGCGATCCCTGCGGGCTCGGTGCGGACCGAAAGCGGGCGCTCCTGGTCGCGCTCGAGGAAGAACATCCGCACGCCGCGCGTCGCGTCGGTGGCGGCGCGGGTGCGCTTCCACGATAGCGTCGCGCCGGAGATCTCGTCCTGGCTCTCCACCTCCGAGACCGGCTCCGGCCGCAGCGTCAGCCGCTCCAGCCTGCGATGCATCTTTTCGATATCGTTGGTGCGGAAGCACAGGCTCGCTAACCCCTCGCCCTGCGATGCCAACACGGCGCGAATCCGGCCCGCATTCTCGCCCTCGCCGCTCGGCGCCATCAATTCCACCGATGTGTTGTCCAGCGTGAACAGCACCCGCGCCGCGCCGTCGCTGACGTTCTTCCACGCCGGCGAGCGTGCGAACAGCGTCTCATGAGCCGCCGTCGCCGCCTCGATATCGCCGGTGAGGACGACGATATGGTCGAGCGCGGTGATCATGGGAACAGCCCCCGCGTGTTCTTGGCGGCACGGACTTTCTCCACACCGATCGCCATCGCCGCGGTGCGATGCGGGATGTTGTCCGTCTTCGCGCGCTTCAACATCGTCTCGAATGCGCGGTCGAGGATCTGGTATTCGCGTCGCATCACCTCCTCCTCTTCCCAAAACAATTGCTGCAGATCCTGCACCCATTCGAAGTAGCTAACCACCACGCCACCGGAATTGCAGAGGATATCGGGAATGAGGAATATTTCATCTCGACGCTTGTCCAGGACAAGATCGGCCTCCGGCGTGGTCGGACCGTTGGCGCCTTCCGCCAGCACGCGGCACCTGAGCTTGCCGGCGACGCGAGCGTCGATCACGCGCTCCATCGCGGCCGGCACCAGCACGTCGCAGGGCAGCGTCAGTACCTCGGCGGGATCGAAATGCAGTTCGTTGGAGAAGCCCGCGATGCTGCCATGGAGCTGCGCATGGTGCATCAGCGCCGGGATGTCGAGGCCCTTCTCGTCATAGAGCGCGCCGGTGTGGTCGGAGACCGCTGTTATCTTGAGGCCGTAGTGATGCAACTCCAACGCGGCATAGGAACCGACATTACCGAAGCCCTGGACTACGGCGGTGGCGCCGGAGAGATTGATCCCAAGCTCCTTCAGCACTCGCCTGGCGAGATAGGCGACGCCGCGCCCGGTCGCCTCGCGCCGGCCCAGCGTGCCGCCGGAAGAAACCGGCTTTCCCGTGACGATCTCGGTCACAGTCTGGCCCTGGTACATCGAGTAGGTATCCATGAACCAGGCCATCACCTGCTCATTGGTGCCCATGTCCGGGGCCATCACATCGGTGTGCGGGCCGACGAAGGGAATCATCTCCTGCATGTAGCGCCGCGACAGCGACTCCAGTTCACGCTTGGAGATCTGCGTCACATCGACATTGACCCCGCCCTTGGCGCCGCCATAGGGAAGACCGACAAGAGCGCATTTCCAGCTCATCCAGATCGCGAGTGCGGCGACCTCGCCGATATCGACCGAGGGCGCAAAGCGGGTGCCACCTTTGGTCGGGCCCATGGTGAGATGGTGCTGAACGCGATAGCCCTCGAACACCGCCACCGTGCCGTCATCGCGGTGGATTGGGCAGGAGACGGTGACGGACCGCTTCGGCATCAACAGCCGGTCGCGCTCGTCCATGGGGATTTCGAGATGGTTGGCGATCACGTTGAACTGGTTCGCCGCCATCTCGAACACCGGCCCGGAATATACGGTCATCCCCTACCCCCCTTTGTATTGCAACCAGGAACTCAGGACAGCCGCCGTCCGTTATCGGACGGCATGCTGGCAAACGCCGGAACGGTGGTAGTCCGCTCACTTGGCCATCTCAAGCCGCAAAGACGGCATGGTTGCGAATAATTTCGGCGAACGCACATAATATCCGGTGCTAAGCTGAAGCTGCCGCCGGGACCACCCATCACCTCACGACGGAAAACGAATGCAGGCCCTCTTCATCGGACAGACCTATATCGACGTCACCTTCATCACCGACCATCTGCCGACCGGCGACGAGAAACATGTGGCCGACGCCTATGCGGTCTCCTTCGGCGGCAATGCCGTCACTGCGGCATTTTGCTGCGCCAAGCTCGGCATCGTGCCGGACCTGATCGCCACGATGGCGAATGATTGGCTCGGGCGGATGTTCTGGGACATGGCCGCGAAGTACGGAATCTCCGTCCATCCGCGCAAGGTCAATTCATCCTCGCTGTCCTTCATCATGCCGAAGGATGGCAAGCGCGCCATCGTCCGCTGCCGCGACGACGAGCATATTCATCCCTTCCCGCTGTTGAACCTGAAGGGCTGCCGCGCGCTGCATATCGACGGCCACCAGCCGGACGCTGCCATTCATTATGCAAAGCTTTGCCGCGAGGATGGCATCCTGACCTCGCTCGACGGCGGCGGCCTGCGCACCAACACCCATGAGCTATTGGAATACATCGACGTCGCGATCGTCGCCGAGCGCCTCTGCGAGCAGATGGACCTGACGCCGGAAAAGATGCTCGATTATCTCAAGGGCCGCGGCTGCCGGGTTGGCGGAGTGACGCAGGGCGAGAAGGGCCTGCTCTGGTATGACGAAGCCGGCGTGGTCCGCACCACGCCTGCGCTGCCGATCCCGCGCGAGCGCGTGATCGACACCAACGGCGCCGGCGATGTGTTCCATGGCGCCTATATCTATTCCTATCTCGCGCATCCCGGCAAAACCTGGAGCGATCATTTCGAGTTCGCGCGCGCGGCGTCGACCTACAAGATCCAGAAGCTCGGCAACGAGGCAGGCCTGCCGACGCTTACCGACATCGAGGCGGTGAAGCGGGAGTTCCAGATCAACGCGTAAGGGAGCGCTCTTGGCATGCGGCGGGTTTTCGTCGCCGGCAGCATCAACATGGATGTGGTCGCAACCGCCGAGCGTCACCCGCGCGTCGGCGAAACCGTTGCGGGCAGCGCTGTGCTCTATTTCCCCGGCGGCAAAGGCGCCAACCAGGCCGTCGCCGCCGCCAAGCTCGGCGCGCCAACCACGCTGATCGGCCGGCTGGGCAAGGACGCTTTCGGAGAGCAGTTGCGGACGTTCCTCGCAGCCCAAGGCGTCGACCTCAGCTTCGTCAAGGACACGCCCGAGGCGCATACGGGCACCGCGATCATCACCGTCGCGGATGCGGATAACACCATCGTCGTGGTGCCCGGCGCGAATGCCCTGGTCGATGCCGACGACGTCGCAATGCCTGTGCTGGCAAAGGGCGACATTGCGGTGAGCCAGTTCGAAATCCCGCAGGCGGCCATCACCGCCTTTTTCAGGAGCGCCCGGGCCGCCGGCGCCACCACGGTCCTCAATCCCGCACCGGCCAGGAAATTCGACGGCGAATTGCTCGACCTCGTCGATATTCTCGTCCTCAACGAAACCGAACTCGGCTTCCTGACGCGACGCGAGTTGCGCGACAACGACGATTACACCCGCTTTATCGATGCCGCCCATTCATTGGCGGGAAGCGACAGAATCATCTGCGTCACGCTCGGCAAACGCGGCGTGCTGGCGCTGGTCAAAGATGAGCCGCTGATCGTGGCCGGGCGCGAGGTCAAGGCGATCGACACCACGGGCGCCGGCGATTGCTTCGTCGGCGCACTGGCCTCGCAACTCGCCGGCGGAAACAATCTTCGTGATGCGCTGGGTTACGCCAACGCCGCCGCATCCATATGCGTGCAACGAATGGGCGCCGCGCCATCGATGCCGACTGCGGCAGAGGTTGCGAATATACTCAACACGTAGGAGGCAAAGCGTAGCGTGCCCACCATTTCATGCTGTGCTCTCGAAGGTGGGCACGCTGCGCTTTGCCCACCCGACAAATTCACATCAATGCGCTCTTGAGATCAAACGACGGATCGGCTGCCTGCTCCGGCGTGATCGAGCCGCCAGCGCCGAGCAATCTTCGGCCGAACATATGGTCGCCGGCGCGGTTGACGGATTCGATGCCGACGAGATGGCCATCGCGATAGCAAAACGCCGAGAACTGTCCCTGCTCGCGGTCACCGCGCACCACGACGCGATCATAGCCGGTGGTCAGGCCCGCCATCTGCAATTTGTCGGGCCCCTGGTCGCTCCAGAACCACGGCAGCCCATCATAGGCTTTCGCATGGCCCGTGAGCCGCGCGGCGACGCAGCGCGCATGGTCGGTCGCGTTCTGCACCGACTCCAGCCGCAGCGAGCCGCCGAACCGCTCGCTCCTGTATAGCGCGCAATCGCCGATGGCCGAGATATTCGGATCCGAGGTGAGCAGGTGCTCGTCGACGATGATGCCGGACGCCACCGGCAAGCCGGCTTCCGCCGCGATCTCGACATTCGGTAACACACCGACGCCGACCACGACGAGGTCGGCCGGGATATGCCGGCCGTCGCTGAGGCTGACGCCGGTCGCGCCGCCGGCCTCGATGCTCGTGACCTGAACGCCGAGATGGATGCGGATGCCGGCGGCCGTATGCCGCGACTGGAAGTAGCCGGAGATTTCCGCCGTCACCGCGCGCGCCATGACGCGTCCCGCCAGTTCGACCACATCGACCTCAAGCCCCTTCGCGCGCGCGGTTGCGGCGAACTCCAGTCCGATGAAGCCGGCGCCGATCACGACGACGCGCAGGCCGGCCTTGAGCAGATGTCGCAACGCTTCGCTCTCGTCCAGGGTACGCAGGTAGCGCACCGCTTCCAGATTGGCATTGGGGATATCGAGCAGCCGGTTGCGTGCGCCGGTCGCAAGCACCAGGTGCCCGTAGTCGAGCGACGCGCCGGAATGGAGCATGATCTTTCGCGCAGCACGATCGATCGACACGGACCGATCGGTGATCAGTTCGATGCCCTGGTCGAGATAGAATTTCCCCGGACGGAACATCAGCGTCTCCGGCCCGCCGGTTCCCTTGAGGTAAGCCTTCGACAAAGGCGGACGCTGGTATGGCAGATGGCCTTCGTCATTGATGAGCGCGATGCGCTCGGCAAAGCCGTCCTGCCGCAGAGAAGCCGCTAGCTGGAAGCCGGCATGCCCCGCGCCGACGATGATCACCGGTCCTGTCGTCATCGCAACAATCCAGTTACGAGCGCGCTGAAGCGACCCATGCCATTTCCTCACTTAGATGTTGGCTTGTTCGCGTCGTCCGTGCGGCGCTCGTGTCCGCGTCCCGAACGATGGCGGGCGCCATTTGGCCTCATGCTTTGCCGCGATGCAAGAGTGTTTTCCGGCGGCGAAACCAAATAAGGCGGCATTTTATGGAGAGTGGGATTGTCACCCCTCCGATCTGCGCCTTAAATGTCGGCCAACCATCCCGGAGGCCGCTCATGCCGACACCCTCTGCTACCGACCCGGCGCTGCTCACCATCGACGGCGCGATTGCGACAATTACCCTCAACCGGCCGGCGGCCTTCAACGCGATCGATCTGTCGATCGCAAAGAAGCTCGAGCAGTTTGGCGCTGAAGTCGAGGGCAACGACAATATCCGCGTGCTGGTGATCGAAGGCGCGGGCCGCGCCTTCTGCGCCGGCGGCGATCTGCAGACCATTGGTGCTGCGGTCGAAGCTGACAAGGTCAAGCCGGTGGTCGGCGAGCTGCTCAAGCACTACCACGCCTTCATCGCGGCTCTCCGGCGGATGCCCAAGCTCGTGCTGGCGAGCGTGCACGGTTCGGCGGCCGGCGCCGGCCTGTCGCTCGCCTTTGTTGCCGACCTCTGCATCGCGGCCGAAGACGCCCGCTTCACGCCGGCCTATGCCAAAATCGGCGTCTCGCCCGATGGCGGCGGCACGGTCGGACTTGCCGCGAGCGTTGGGCCTCGCCGTGCGCTGCAGATCTTCCTGGCCGAGGACGGTTTTTCGGCGGCGCAGGCTTACGATTGGGGCCTCGTCGCGAAGGTGGTTCCAGCAATCGAGCTGAAGGCCGCGACACGCGAGTTTGCGCTAAGGCTCGCGCAAAATGCGCCGGCTGGACTTGCCGCGACCAAGGCCTTGATCCACCGCGCGCCGACGACGCCGATCCAGGCGCAGCTCGACGCCGAGCGCGATGCCATCATCGACTGCATGAACACGGATGAATTCCGCATCGCCGTGAAGAAATTCACCAGCAAGTCGAAATAAGTTGGAGTCCTACTCCTTCCCACCGACGCGCATGAAATCGAAATCGCAGCCTTCGTCGGCCTGCAAGATGGTCTCGTTGAAGAGGTGCGCATAGCCGCGCTTGGCCCAATCGGGCGTAGCCCGCGGGGCCAGCGCGGCGCGGCGCTGCTGCAATTCGGCCTCGTCGACCAAAAGATCGATGCGGCGCTTTGCGACATCGAGTCGGATCATGTCGCCGTTCTTTACGAGCGCCAGCGGACCGCCGACGGCCGATTCAGGAGTGATGTGCAGCACGATGGTGCCGAACGCCGTGCCGCTCATGCGCGCATCCGAAATCCGCACCATGTCCTTCACACCGGCACGTGCAAGCTTCCTGGGGATCGGCAGATACCCAGCCTCGGGCATGCCGGGCGCGCCCTTGGGTCCGGCGTTGCGCAGCACCAGCACGTCGTCGGCGGTGACATCCAGTTCGGGATCATCAACGCGGAGCGTCATGTCTTCCACGGATTCGAACACGACGGCGCGCCCGGTATGCTGCAATAGCTTCGGGCTCGCGGCGGACTGCTTGATGACTGCGCCGCGCGGCGCCAGATTGCCGTGCAGGATCGCCATCGCGCCCTCGGCCTTGATCGGATTCTGGCGCGAGCGGATCGCATCCTGCCCCGGCACGTCCTCGGCTGCCGCAACGACCTCGCGCAGCGTCTGCCCGGTGATCGTCTTCGCGTCGAGATCGATGAGATCGCCGAGTTGCGCCATCAGCTTCGGCACGCCGCCTGCATGATGGAAATGCTCCATGTAATGCTCGCCCGACGGCTTCAGGTCGACCAAAACAGGCACCTCGCGGCCGAGCTTATCGAAAGCTTCGAGGTCGATCTTGTGCGGCGAGCGATGTGCGATGGCAGTCAGGTGGATGAGACCGTTGGTCGAACCGCCGATCGCCTGCATCACGACCTGCGCGTTACGGAACGAGGCCGGCGTCAGGATTTCGCTCGGCTTCGGCCCTTTGGCCTTTGCCATCGCGGCGGCGGTCCTGCCGCTCGCTTCCGCGGAGCGGAAGCGCTCGGCGTGCGGCGCCGGGATCGTCGCACTCATCGGCAGCGACAGTCCGAGCGCCTCGGTGACGCAGGCCATGGTGGAGGCGGTGCCCATCACCATGCAGGTGCCGACCGAAGGCGCGAGCCGGCCGTTGACCGCCTCGATCTCGTTATCGTCGATCTCGCCGGCGCGGTATTTCCCCCACAACCGCCGGCAATCGGTGCAGGCCCCTAACACCTCGCCCTTGTGATGGCCGACCACCATCGGTCCGACGGGGATGACGACCGTCGGCAGATCGGCGCTGACCGCGGCCATGATCTGCGCCGGCAGCGTCTTGTCGCAGCCGCCGATGACGACAACCGCGTCCATCGGCTGGGCGCGGATCATCTCCTCCGTGTCCATCGCCATCAGATTGCGCAGATACATCGAGGTCGGATGCGCAAAGCTTTCCGCGATCGAGATCGTCGGAAACACGAATGGCATCGCACCTGACAGCATCACGCCGCGCTTCACCGCCTCGAGGATCTGCGGAACGTTGCCGTGGCAGGGATTGTAGTCGCTATAGGTATTGGTGATGCCGACGATCGGACGATCGAGCGCGTCGTCCGAATAGCCCATCGCCTTGATGAAGGCCTTGCGCAGGAACAGCGAGAACCCGGCGTCGCCATAGCTCGTCAGCCCCTTGCGCAGTCCTTCAGCCATTTTCTTGTTTCCTTCGGTTATAGTGCAGGCACTAAAGGAGCCTGGCAGATCGTTGTCAACGTCGGATACCTGGCTACCCGGTAGGCTAGCCGAACATCCAAGGGGTCGTATCTAATCGATTATTATCTCCGGCGCATCACGGGCGACAACAAAGACGCAATAGCAAACCAGGCTCATCGCAATCGGGACGGCGTGCTTACGAAATTCGTGCATATGTTACTTTCGTCGATCGCAGCATATCTCACACTCCTTAGCGCAGGCTTGGCTGCCGATCCTCGCGCCACGCAGCTCGCATACCAGCCGTGGATCAAAATTTGTCTGAACAACAACGCAAACTGCTTCGTCGGGATCGGTGCAAGCGGTTCATGTCAGCCGGCCGGCGGCAGCCTTACAATCGCCTTACAGAACGACGGCGCGACCTTGTCCGTGCAGTTCGGAACGAGACGCGGGCTCGACGGACCAATCAGTGTTCAGATCGACCAAGATGACCCGATTTCCATAGCCATTCCTCGTTGTTACCCCACCAGCTGCGTAGGCACACTTAAGATTGACAACGAACTCATCGGGCGATTGAAGCGCTCTCAAACGATAACCTCAAAAGCGCTCGATACGAACGGCCAAGAGATCAAAATCCTGTTTTCCTCGGTTGATTTCGCCAAAGTCTACGACGGACCAGGAAGTGAACCTCGCGTATTTGAAAAAGCCCAGCAAAGTTTAAAGGAATTGCAGCGGCAGCGGCCGGAGGATTTCAAGCAACTTCCTCCATGCGAAGACTGACTATTTCTTCCAATCGATGATCCTTCCCTCATCACCGTCGAACTCCATGCCGCAGAACGCGCCGCCCTGGTAGAAGTCGCTGACCGGATCGGGTGGGAGTTTGGCCTGCTCGGCCATTGCGTGCTCGCGGAACTCCTCCGCGCGGCCGGTCGGGCGATAGCCGAGATCGTAGGCACGGTGATTGTCCCACCAGGCGCGTTCGTTGTGGGAGGCGCCGTAAAAGATCTCGAAATGGATGTCGGGATGCTCAAGCCCGATGCGGCAGAGCTGCACGAGGTCCTCCGGCTTCAGCCAGATCGAGAGCCGGCGATGATCGAGCGGTTTGTCACCGAAATTGCCGATCCTCAGGCACGTCACCTTCAATCCGTGCTTGTCGGCATAGAGCGCGCCGACCGCCTCGCCAAAGACCTTGCTGACGCCGTAACGGCTGTCGGGACGCGCAGTGACATCGGTGCCGATGCGATGATGGCGCGGATAGAAGCCGACCGCGTGGTTCGAGGACGCGAAGATCACGCGCTTCACGCCCTTCTTGCGCGCGGCCTCGAACAGATTGTAGCAGCCGATGATGTTGGACTGCAGGATGGAGTCCCAGGGGCCTTCGACCGAATAGCCGCCGAAATGCAGGATGCCGTCGATGCCTTCGCAGATCGCCTCGACCTGCGCGAGGTCGGCGAGATCGGCAGGCTTGAATGTTTCGTTTGCGCCCAGATCGGTTGGCGGCTTGAGATCGCTGAGCACGAGGTCGGGATAGATCGGCGGCAGCAGCTTGCGCAGGCTGGTGCCGATACCGCCGGCCGCGCCGGTCATCAGTATGCGTGGCATTTCTTCCCCCGTTTCTTCGCTCGTTGTTTCCGCCGATTTGCGGTCGGTGTCTGACAATGATAGCAAAATGAGGCGCGAGGAAACATCACAACGAGAACAGCAAATGTCCGATACGCATCCCGCCGGCTGGCGTCCGGCGACGTTCTATCCCGATCCCGCGATCCATGCGCTCGATCCGCGCTTCGAGAAATACTGGCTCAAGCTCTCGGCGGTGGAACGGCTGACCACCGGCCTGCGCTGGGCCGAGGGCCCGGTCTGGTTCGGCGACGGGCGTTATCTCCTGTGCAGTGACATCCCCAACCAGCGCATCATCAAGTGGGAAGAGGAAACCGGCGCGGTCAGCATCTTCCGCAAGCCCTCCAACTTCGCCAACGGCAACACCCGCGACCGGCAGGGTCGGCTCGTCACCTGCCAGCACGGCGGCCGCCGTGTCGTGCGCACCGAGTATGACGGCTCGATCACGGTGTTGATGGACTCCTTTGGCGGCAAACGGCTGAACTCGCCCAATGACGTTGTCGTGAAGTCCGACGGATCGATCTGGTTCACCGATCCCATCTTCGGCCTGCTCGGCAACTATGAAGGCTACAAGGCCGAGCCCGAGATCGATGCCAACGTCTACCGGATCGACGGCGAGACCGGCAAAGCGACCATCGTCGCCGAGGGCGTCCTGGGGCCGAACGGGCTGTGCTTCTCGCCGGATGAGAAGATCCTCTACATCGTGGAATCCCGCGGCGCGCCGAACCGCAAGATTCTTGCCTATGACGTCGCGCCTGGTGGCGACAAGATTGCCAACAAGCGCGTCTTCGTCGATGCCGGCCCGGGCACGCCCGACGGCATGCGCTGCGACATCGACGGCAACCTCTGGTGCGGCTGGGGCATGGGCGATCCTGAACTTGACGGTGTCGTCGTGTTCGCGCCCGACGGCGTCATGATCGGCCGGATCGCTTTGCCGGAACGATGCGCCAACCTCTGCTTCGGCGGCTTGAAGCGCAACCGCCTGTTCATGGCCGCCAGCCAGTCGATCTATGCGCTTTATGTGAACACGCAAGGCGCGCTCGGCGGGTAGAAACACGGCGCCGGGGCGAAGGCCCCGGCGCCGCAATGGTGTCGTGAAAGGGTTTACGCCGCGTTGAAGCCGGCGACGGCCTTCACCTCGAGATATTCTTCCAGGCCGAACCTGCCCCATTCGCGGCCGTTGCCGGACTGCTTGTAGCCGCCGAACGGCGCGGTGCGCTCGTTCGGCACGCCCTGCAGGTTGACGTTGCCGGCGCGGATCTGGCGACCGACCTTGCGCGCGCGCTCAACCGTGCCGGCGGAGACGTAGCCCGCGAGACCATAGGGCGTGTCATTGGCGATGCGCACGGCATCTTCCTCGTCCTTGGCGCCGATGATGGTCAGCACCGGCCCGAAGATTTCCTCGCGGGCGATCGTCATCTCGTTGGTGACGTCGGCGAAGATGGTCGGGCGGACGTAGAAGCCCTTGTTGACGCCTTCCGGCAAGCCCGGACCACCGGCGACGAGCGTTGCGCCTTCGTCGATGCCCTTCTTGATCAGCGCCTGGATCTTGTCCCACTGGCCGCGGTTGACGACCGGGCCGATGGTGGTGCCATCGGCGCGGGGATCGCCGGCCTTGGTCTTGTCGGCGACGCCCTTGGCGATCGCGGCCACTTCCTTCATCTTCGACAGCGGCACGATCATCCGCGACGGCGCGTTGCAGGACTGGCCGGAATTGTTGAACATGTGCATCACACCGCCCGTCACCGCCTTGGCGAGGTCGGCGTCGTCGAGGATGACGTTCGGCGACTTGCCGCCGAGTTCCTGGCTGACGCGCTTCACCGTCGGCGCGGCGCGCTTGGCGACATCGACGCCGGCGCGGGTCGAGCCGGTGAACGAGATCATGTCGATATCCGGATGCTCGCTCATGGCGGCGCCGACTTCGGGGCCGAGGCCGTTGAGTAGGTTGAACACGCCCTTCGGCACGCCGGCTTCATCGAGGATCTCGGCGAAGATCAGCGCCGAGGTCGGCGTGAACTCGGACGGCTTCAGGATCATGGTGCAACCGGCCGCAAGCGCCGGCGCGACCTTGCAGGCAATCTGATTCAGCGGCCAGTTCCAGGGCGTGATCATGCCGATGACGCCGACCGGCTCGCGCACGATCACGGCGGTGCCCATGGTCTCCTCGAACTCGTACTTCTTGAGGACTTCTAAAGTGTTCATGAGATGGCCGAGGCCAGCGCCGGCCTGCAGCTTCTCCGCCATCGGCAGCGGGGCGCCCATCTCGTCGGAGACGGCGGCGCCGATCTCCTTCATGCGGCGCTTGTAGATCTCGACGATCTTGGTCAAAAGCGCGACGCGCTCCTCGCGGCTGGTCTGCGAATAGGTCTCGAAGGCACGCTTGGCGGCAGCCACCGCCTTGTCGACGTCGGCCTTGGAGCCGAGCGCCACTTCATACATCGCCTCTTCGGTTGCCGGATTGATGACGGGGGTGGACTTCTTGACGACGGGATCGACCCAGGCGCCGTCGATATAGAATTGCAGGCGGTTGACCATCGGAAACCTCTTGTGCGGGGCGTATGGAGAACAGAACGGAAGCGTTCGGCAGGCATCCTTGCACGAAAGCTTGATCAGTTGAACCCGCCATATGCGGTGGCGCCGCGATGCGGCGGACACCGGATATAAGATCAGCCTTGCGATGGTGGCAAGACGCCTCGCTGTCGCTCCTTCCCCTCTCCGTCCTCCTGCCTTACACCGCCATTTTGCGGTGCCGCACCGGGGCCCCGATGGTTACCGCTTCGGCGGCATCGATGATGGCGTTGGCGTCGATGCCGTGGTGGCGATAGAGGTCGCCGATCGTGCCGGTTTGGCCGAAATGCTCGACCCCCAATGCCTCGACGCGATGGCCGCGCACGCTGCCTAGCCAGCCGAGCGAAGCCGGATGGCCATCGAGCACGGTGACGAGACCGCAGTCGCGGTGCAGGACCGAGAGCAGCTTTTCGACATGGCTGAGATGCTGCACGCCGCGCCGGTCACGGCGCAAATTCCGTGCCGCGGTCCATCCGGCATGAAGCCGGTCGGCGGAGGTGATGGCGAGCAGGCCGACATCGCGATGGCTCTCGCCGATGAAACCAACCGCCTCGATCGCCTCCGGCGCAACCGTGCCGGTATAGGCAACCACGATATCGCAGTTCGGCCCCGGCCGCCGCAGCCAATAGGCGCCGTCGGTGATGTCGCGCTGCAGTTCGCCCGTCATGATCCGCTGCGGCTGCTCGATGGTGCGGGTCGACAGCCGCAAGTAAACCGAGCCGCCCTCGGCGCCCTCACGCTGCATGTGCTGGAAGCCCCATCCCATCATCACCGCGAGTTCATCGACGAACGCAGGCTCGAACGCGGTGAGCCCATCCTGGCCGATGCCGATCAGCGGCGTCTTGATCGACTGATGCGCGCCGCCTTCGGGCGCCAGCGTCACGCCCGATGGCGTCGCCGCCACCATGAAGCGCGCATCCTGGTAGCAGGCATAGTTCAGCGCATCGAGGCCGCGCTCGATGAAGGGATCGTAGAGCGTGCCGACCGGCAGCAGCCGCTCGCCGTTGATCTGGTGCGACAACCCGAGCGCCGAGAGCAGGATGAACAGGTTCATCTCGGCGATCCCGAGCTCGAAATGCTGTCCCTTCGGCGAATATTCCCAGGTGTAGGCGGAGGGAATCTTCTCCTGCCGGAACAGATCGTGGTTCTCCGCCTTTGCGAACAGGCCGCGGCGGTTGACCCAGGCGCCGAGATTGGTTGACACCGTGACATCGGGCGACACCGTGACGATGCGCGAGGCGAGCGCACTATCACCACGGGCGATCTCGTTCAGCACCAGGCCAAAGCCCTGCTGCGTCGACATCTGCGCCGACGGCTTGTAGGCAAGCTGCGGCGGCACTTCAATCTGAGGCGCCTCCAGTCGGCGCCGTCCCTCGCGGTTGAATGGCGCCTCGCCCAGGAACGCCTCGAGCGCCGCCGGATCCTGCGACAGGCCTTCGAACTTCTCCCACTCATGGCCCGGCCGGATGTTCTGGCTCGCGCGCCATTTCTCCATCTGCGCGACCGTCATCAAGCCGGCATGGTTGTCCTTGTGGCCCTGGAACGGCAGGCCGACGCCCTTGATGGTGTAGGCGATGAAGCAGACCGGACGATCGTGATCGATCGCCTCGAACGCCTCGATCATACTCGCCATGTCATGGCCGCCGAGATTGGACATCAGCGCCAGCAGCTCCTCGTCGCTGCGGCGGTCGATCAGGGCCGAGACCGGTCCCTGGTCGCCGATGTCGTCCTGCAGATGCTTGCGGAAGGCAGCGCCGCCCTGGAAGCAGAGCGCGGCATACATCTGGTTCGGGCAATTGTCGATCCAGCGCTTCAACGCCTCCCCGCCCGGCTCGGCGAAAGCCTCGAGCATCAGCTTGCCGTATTTGACGATGACCACGTCCCAGCCGAAATTGCGGAACATGGTTTCGAACTTGGCCCACAATCCTTCGCGCACGACGGCATCGAGCGACTGCCTGTTATAGTCGACCACCCACCAGGTGTTGCGCAACCCGTGCTTCCACCCTTCGAGCAGCGCCTCGAAGATGTTGCCCTCGTCCATCTCGGCATCGCCGACCAGCGCGATCATGCGGCCTTCAGGGCGGTCCTGCATCCAGCCGTGCGATTTGACGTAGTCCTGCACCAGCGAGGCGAACAGCGTCTGCGCCACGCCGAGCCCGACCGAGCCGGTGGAGAAATCGACGTCGTCGACGTCCTTGGTGCGCGATGGATAGGACTGCGCGCCCTTGTAGCCGCGAAAATTCTCCAGCTTCTCGCGGGTCTGATGCCCGAACAGATACTGGATCGCATGGAACACAGGGCTCGCATGCGGCTTCACCGCGACGCGGTCCTGTGGGCGCAGCACCGAGAAATAGAGCGCCGACATGATGTTGGCGAGCGAGGCTGATGATGCCTGGTGGCCGCCGACCTTCAGCCCATCCGCATTGGCGCGGATGTGGTTGGCGTGATGGATTGTCCATGACGACAACCAGAGCACCTTCCGCGCCAGCGCGGACAACAGTTCCAGGCGAGCGGGCGCAATTCCCATGATCGTGCTCCGGGCGTGATTCAAATATGCGCCGATTTTAGCGGGGGAGCCATCGGCAAAAATCTCAAATCCTTGCGACAAACCGTCCGCGATTGGGATAAATTCCCACGTCCTGGTTCCAAACTGCGAGTCCATTCCAATGCCAGCGCTAGACGCCATCGACCGCAAGATCCTCAGCCTGCTGCAGACCGACAGCCGCATGACCATGCAAGAGCTCGCCGACAAGGTCGGGCTGTCGGTCTCGCCGTGTCACCGCCGCGTGAAGCTCCTGGAGGAGCGCGGCGTGATCACGCGCTATATCGCGACCGTCGACCAGAAGGCGCTGGGGCTGCATGTCAGCGTCTTCATCTCGATCAAGCTGGCGCGGCAGAAGGAGGAAGACCTCAACCGCTTCGCGCGCGCGATCTCGAAATGGGACGAGGTCCTGGAATGCTATCTGATGACCGGCAACCGTGACTATCTCCTGCGCGTCGTCGCCGCCGACCTCTCCTCCTATGAAGCGTTCCTGAAGAACAAGCTGACGCGGCTCGACGGTATCGCCTCGATCGAGTCGAGCTTTGCATTGAGCCAGGTGAAGTACTCGATCGCGCTGCCGGTGTGAGGCGTGTTGCGATTCCGTAGGATGGGTAGAGCGTAGCGAAACCCATCGCGATGGAGCAAGCTGCGCAATGATGGGTTTCGCTGCGCTCTACCCATCCGACGCAGTGGTCCCCGCGAAGGCGGGACCCATAACCACAGGGAGATGTTGTGGTGGGAGCAAGCGGTTGCGTAGGGTGGGCAAAGGCGCACTTGCGCCGTGCCCACCGTCCAGCGCCGCGCTCGCGATGGTGGGCACGCTTCGCTTTGCCCACCCTACGGCATCGCCGCGAGTTGTGATTCAAATTTCAAACAGCGGAGGGAATGTGAGTCCGCATTCTCGCGCCATTCGCTGCCCGAGCTTTGCGTCACTTTCCGCCCTCCTCGATATCAGAGGGCGCAGGGAAAGCCGGGTGCCGGTTGCACCCATGGGTCCCGTGCAACAAAAAGCACGGGGGTAGGACCACAGGTTCAACCGAAGCATTCCGGCTTTCCCTGCGCGATGGTGTTACGGTTTCCTTCGTGCTCTCCCCGGTGACCGGGCTTTTTTGCCACCGTCACTTCGCAAGAAGCTTAGCGCCAGCGTCGGGGCGCCAGGACCACACGACTTCGCCGTCCGCTGATGTCGCGTTCGTCGATCGCAACACCTGCGTCCACCGCATCTCACCGCAACGTTCGTGACGATCGCGAGCCGCCCCTCATCCGCCGTGAGACGCGCGGAGTTAAATCACTGATTTGCCCGACGACGGAAGCGGAATGTTTTTCGCGCGAGGGCTGGACAGACTTTTGGTGATTTGCCCGTCGGGTTGATTTGTCGCGGGTCGCGTGCCAAATCCATGCTTGTCATTCCGGGGCATCGCGAAGCGATGAGCCCGGAATCCATTTCTCCGCTTGCGTCTACGGCTCGATGGATTCCGGGTTCGTGCTTCGCACGCTCCCGGAATGACGGCGGAATTTGAGGCTCGAGAAGTGGCGGGTTACGCTTCGCTAACCCACCCTACGAACCACGGACTGCGAGGCTCTTCATCAGGGCCGATATCCCAAACGTCCAGGGTTCGCATTCGTCGCTTGAGCGCATGCGGTTGACGAGCTTGCCGAGCTCGGGGGCCGCGATCGTGACGATGTCGTCGCGCTTGTGGGTAAAGCCCTGGCCCGGCGTATCGCGGTCCTTTACGGGCGCGAACATGGTGCCGAGGAACAGCGCAAAGCCGTCGGGATATTGATGGACCGGTCCGATGGTCTGCGCCACGAGGTCGGTCGGATCGCGGCTGATCTTGCTGATCGACGAATGGCCTTCGAGGACGAAGCCATCAGGTCCTTTCACGGTCAAGCCGACATCCATGTTGCGCACATGGTCGAGCGAGAAACTGCGGTCGAACAGGCGGAGCAGCGGGCCGACGGCGCAGGAGGCGTTGTTGTCCTTGGCCTTGGACAATAGCAGCGCCGAGCGGCCCTCAAAGTCGCGCAGGTTGACGTCGTTGCCGAGCGTGGCGCCGACGATGTTGCCGCGGCTCGAGACGATAAGCACAACCTCCGGCTCCGGATTGTTCCAGGTCGATTTCGGATGCAGGCCGGCATCCATGCCGGTGCCGACCGAGGACAACACCGGCGCCTTGGTGAACACCTCCGCATCGGGGCCGATGCCGACTTCCAGATACTGGCTCCAGGCCTGCTGCTCGATCAGCACCTGCTTCAGCCGCATCGCCTCCTCCGATCCGGGCTTGAGCTTGGAGAGATCGTCGCCGACCAGCCGCACCACCTCTTTGCGGATGGCCTCGGCAGAAGCGGGATTGCCGCGCGCTCGCTCCTCGATCACGCGCTCCAGCATCGAAATGGCGAAGGTGACGCCCGCGGCCTTCAACACTTGCAGATCGAGCGGCGCGAGCAGCCACGGCTTTTGCCGATCGCGGCGGTCCGGCGGCGCGTTGGCCACGATGCTGTCGAGGTCGCCGACAGGCTCGCCCTTGAAGGCGCGCAGCGCAGCGGCCGGATCGCTCTCCTCGCACAATGCGCTGACAGTCGGAAAGCGCGCGGTCACATCGAACACACCGTCGCTGCGCATGGCGACCACGGCCGGTCCGTCGCGCCGCGGCAACCAGACGCGCCCGACCAGCGTGCCGTTGGTGCCGTCCTCCGGCAGGATGTCTTTGGCAGTCAGCGTGATCATCGGGCTATCTCCCATCCCTTTTCGTTGTTAGCGGCGCTTCTTAGCACGCCTGCGACGCCAGTGTAGAGATGCTCGTCATCCCGATGTCACAGAAGCAGCGTCAATTCCGGCACTCCACATCCCGACTGTAAGCAGCCGAGAGATAGCACTCCATGACCACATCCACTCCGATCGACGAAGCCGCCCTGCGCGAGCGCATCAACCAGGAAATCGCCGACAATCTTGACGAGGAACTCGAGCTCGAACTCGACGATACCCGGCTGGACGATCTCGACGATGTCGCGCGGGCCGGCCTGCCTGTGCTCGATCGCAAGCTCTATTTCCGGGAATTGCTGCGGCTGCAGGGCGAGCTCGTGAAGCTGCAGGACTGGGTGCAGCACGAGAAGAAGAAGATCGTGATCCTGTTCGAAGGACGTGACTCCGCCGGCAAGGGTGGCGTGATCAAGCGCATCACCCAGCGCCTCAACCCGCGCATCTGCCGCGTCGCGGCGCTGCCGGCGCCAAGCGAGCGGGAGCGGACCCAATGGTACTTCCAGCGCTATGTCGCGCATCTTCCGGCCGGCGGCGAGATCGTGCTGTTCGACCGGAGCTGGTACAACCGCGCCGGCGTCGAGCGCGTGATGGGCTTCTGCACCGACGAGCAATACCAGGAATTCTTCAAGTCGGTGCCGGAGTTCGAGCGCATGCTGATCCGCTCCGGCACCATCCTGATCAAGTACTGGTTCTCGATCACCGACGACGAGCAGCAATTCCGCTTCACGATGCGGATCCAGGATCCGCTGAAGCAATGGAAGCTGAGCCCGATGGACGTCGAGGCGCGGTCGCGCTGGGAGCAGTACACCAAGGCCAAGGAGACGATGCTGGAGCACACCCACCTGCCCGACTCGCCCTGGTGGATCGTCGATGCCGTGGACAAGAAGCGCGCCCGGCTGAACTGCATCTCGCATCTGCACCTCGACGGCTACCGCGGCTCACGCCCGGTGCGAGTCGGCAATGCCGCTGTCGGCCAGCTACAGCTCGACATCTACGGCGAGCTGATGGACGCCGTCTACCTGTACGACAAGTATGGGACGCCGA
>NZ_JBUYEN020000037.1:0-75217 GCF_055229415.2 Bradyrhizobium sp. Leo114
TCTGACCGCGCTGGCAATTCTCGGTCGCCTCGCCGAACAACGCCCCGAACAGTTCGGTCCGCCGCAGCACACCATCGTGCAGCGCTTGTTGCGATCGCTCAGACGCAAAGCAGCCGAGACGATTATCACGCGCACGGCTGAGGGTGCGGCACTGGCCGGTGATGCCGGGACTGGGGCCGCCGCTGCGTGTGATGGGCACTCCGCGACGTCCCCAGTCCCTCCGATCCTGCGAGCAATGACGCAACCTCGGACCGGCCGACAGTCGGAGCTACATCCGTCAAGCGAAAGTAACATCCTCAGGTGAGGCAATACGCGGAGGCGATTTGTACGCCGATCGGAAGACCGTCGTGGCTTGTTCCGAACCGCATCGACAGGGCCGGCATGCCGGTCAGGCTGAACGGTGATGTCGCGCTCATCACGTGGAACGGGGAAACCGTTTCGCCATCAATCACGAGGTCAGCGAGGCCATGCTTGGTCGCGGGGAACGGGGTCACCGGGCAGAGCAGCGCGTCATATCGCTGGAAATACTCGACGAAGCTGTCGCGCAGGCGCTCCACCGCCTGCTCGGCGGCGACGAAGTCGCCTATCGGCGTGTCAGGTGTTTCAAGGATCAATTTGGCATGCCTGAAGATCTGGGCCTCGTGGCCGGCGGTGACCTTCTCGAACTCGGGCCGGGTTTCCATCTGTTGGAGCTGCCAGAGCACGGTGTTGGCATCGGTCTGCTCCAGCACAGGCAACCGGACTTCCTCAACCTGGCAGCCGGCATTGCTCAGCGCATGAGCGGCGGCCTTCACGGTCGCGATAACCTCTGGATCGGTCGGTCCGAAGAAGCCCGGAGAGGCTAACCAGCCCACACGAACCTGATGGGGCGATGTCGTGCCCACCCCTGTATCGAAGCCGAGCGGGCTGATTGAGAAGCCGTCGGCACCGTCGGGTCCCGCCATCAAAGAATAAGCGAGCGCCACATCGCGAACCGAACGGGCCATCGGGCCGATGTGCCAGAAGCGACGTGGCACACGGGGCCAGTGACCTGTCATCGGCATTCGACCGTGAGTAGCTTTAAATCCAACGATACCGGTATGCGCCGCCGGGCCGCGCAATGAGATCGAGAGATCACTGCCCACGCCGAGTGGCGACATGCCAGCCGCGATGGCGGCGGATTCACCACCGCTCGATCCACCCGGTGTGTAGTCGAGGTTCCAGGGGTTGTTCGTTCGGCCCGTCAGGAAATTATCCGTTTCGATCGAGTAAGAAAATTCCGGCGGGTTCGTCTTTGCGATTAAGATGGCGCCGGCGGCCTTCAGCCTGGCTACGACGGTGGCATCGGTATCGGGCACGCGCCCTTTGAAAATGGGCGAACCGCGCTGCGTCAGCACGCCCGCCGTGTCGATTCCATCCTTGACCGTGAACGGAACGCCATGGAGAGGGCCCAATCGAGCGTCCGACTTGACCGCCGCCTCGGCTTTCTTGGCAGCGTCAAGTGCGCCATCAGCCATCGTAACAATGGCGTTTACCTTAGGATTGACTTCGGCAATACGATCGAGATGGGCCTTCATGACCTCGACCGGCGATAGCTCCCGATCGGCAACGAGTTCCGCGATGCGGCTGGCGTCCATCTGAATGATATTATCGGTCATGATCCTCATCCTGCCTTAGCTCGGTTCACTTGATTCACTTGCTGGCTGCGTACCGCTTCTCGGCTGGATGCCGATGATCAATCGCCCGCCGGCTCCGGTTGGAAAGCCGCGACGACGCTCGCCACAGCGAGGATGCCGACGGACAACCAGAGACCGGCACGAACGCCGTTCGGTCCGTCAGACAAAGCACCGCTGAGGAGTGGGCCGATGCATTGCCCGGTCCCGAACGCGATGGTCAGTGCTGCTATCGCTGCTGTCCAGGCGTGCGGTTTCGCCGCCTTCCGCACGAATGAGGTGACTGCGGCGATGACCGCGAGTACTGACCCTCCAAAAAGGATGGAGGAGAGATAGGCGCTCGTTGGTCCGTGCCAGATCAGCGGCAAGGCCGCACCGGCCGCGACCATCGCGATTGTTGCGCTTGCTCCCCAGCCACCTTTCAGGCGAGCGAGTACGGGGCCCCACGCGAACGCGGCGACAACGGCTGCTAGACCTAGGATCGCCCAGAAGGCGGTAATCGATCCGCTGTCGAAACCTTCATTGGCGCGCAAGTGCGCAATGATAAATGTGGCATAGGTGATGTATCCGGCGCCGAATAGCCCGTATGATAGTAGTTTGCGTGCCATGAAGCGGGCCGACCAGCCGCCAGCGGCGATATGAACCTTATAGGAAGGTTCGGGTGTGCGACTTAGAACCAGCGACCCGCAAATGGTCGCAGCCAAGCCTAATGCGCCAAGAGCCAACCAGCCGCCGCGCCAGCCCATGCCGGAAAGAAGCGGAGGGACTGCGAGGGCCGAGGCCGTAATGCCGATACCCGCCCCGGCAAAGTAGATGCCCAACATCGTAGGCGCGCGCGATCGAGACCCTCCTGAGGCTGCCGCAGATGTGAGTCCTGCGCCGGCGACAAAAGACACAGCTCCTGCAAGCCCAGAGACGGCTCTCAAGAGAAGCAGGCTCGTAAAGTCAGCGGTGAGACCGGCCCCGGCTATGGCCGCGGATGTCAGGAAAAGGCCAAGGGAAAATGCGGCTTTGTCGCCCGTACAACGACCAAAAGGGGCAGCTACGAGGGCCCCGATAAGATATCCAGCCGCGTTAGCGGTATTCATGGCGCCTGCGTCGGCAAAACTCCAGCCGAGATCAGCTTTCATCGATGGAAGCAACAGCGCGTAAGCGAACCGAGCGAGCCCAAGCGCAATCGCTGGGCCCATCGAAAGTCCGAAGATGACCCAGATTGGCGTCAAAAACTGCTTAGCTTCGTTATGCAGCGACGCTTCTGAGCCACTGTGACCCATTATCAAGCCTTCTCGTACCCCACTGTCGGGCTCAAGAGGTTCATCGCCGTGCGGCTTCTGATGCGTATCCACGTCTCGGCTTCTTTCGGAAATTATGCTCTTACGCCTGTCACGGCTTCGCCGAGCGCCATCAATTTCGCATCAAGCGTATAAGCTGCATCTTGGACCGCCACGTTCCGAAGCCCGCTCATGAGGCTTGATGGCTTGTTGAACACAAACCTCGTCTTCCCGTCAGAATGCTCATAGATCGCCAGTCTGACCGGCACATCGAGGCCCGCCTCGATGTCATGCCGCATCATTGTGATCGCGATCAGCGGGTTTCCGATCGTGTACATCAAAAACCGGGTCGGGCGCTCTTGCTTGCTGACCCACTCGCCGTGATCGATTGTCAGGAAACGTGTGAAGCCGCTGGGGCCCAGCACTTCACGAACTCGACGTTCGAAATCATCCTGATCACGTGAAGCTGCAGGAATTGCTGGCCAACCTAATTCTTCAAGCGTTCCGACTTGTTCCTCGAAGGCACGAACAACGTCCTGGAAGCTCCGGTAGCTGACAAAGGTGATATGCTCTACGGTGATCGGCTCGATCATGACTTTCTCCCGGATGCCATATTGACCTACTGAAAAGCTTCAGGAAGTTGCGCGCTCTCGGCGATGTCGCGCAGAGTCTCCCGCAAGCCAACCAATTGATTGTCCCCGAAGAAATGCTTGAAGTTTTCATGCGCGCCGGCCCAATAGCGCCGTCCGCGGACCACTTTATCTTTGCCGGCCTTCGTCAACTTGATGGGCCGACGGCGCCCATCCCGCTCGTCTTGGCCCAAGTCGATGTAACCGTCGCGTGCAAGGGGTCGAAGTGTTTGACCGAGCGCGGACCGCTCCATGGTCAGGATCTCAGCCAGGTCACCAACGGTTGGTGGATCAGCTGATCGTCGTTCAAGCTCCGAGAGAACGTGAAATTGAGTGACGCGCAAGCCAGTTGGCGCCATCGCTTCATCATACAGCTGCGTCAGTCGGCGAGTGGCTGCACGCATCGCGGCCACGATGCACGGGCTTTCCGAGCGAAATGAGCGTTTCACGTATCGGTTCTCCATCATGCACGCCCGGTTTACTTGAGCCGGGTCGCCGATTTGCCCTCGATTACCGTTTACGGGGATATCCCCATATCGCGCTTGAGGGCATTTAGAGGGGATATCCCCTTATTTCAAGTCAACAATGATTGAACCCGGCGTGACCAACCCTGTGGCTTCCATCCTCCGCAGCAAGGGTCCGGTATGACGCCAGGCCCACGCCGGCGAGGTCAGCTTAGATTTCCGGACGGAGAAGCGAGGCCGAGGTCGAGCCTGTGAAGGTCATGAAAATTTACCTTCAAAATCAATTGGACAATAATCGGTCCGCACTGAAACAGCGCTAGGATATGCCGACAGCATGTCCGTTCAGGGTCATTCGCGTCGGCATTGCCATGTCCGCCTTCTGGTCCGCTATCGACAATACCCGACCTTACCGACCGAGAGCTGGGTGTGGATCTCGACCGATTAGGACGGCAAGATAAAAGCGACGGTGTCGCTCTGTGCCATCCGGGGTCGTAAGTGTTTGTCTGCACATTGTTTCAGATGGCACTGCAGCGGCACCGTATGAAGCGGTCTGGTGCCGCTCGAAGCGCGAAAGCATTCAAAATCAACGTTCCGAGCGCCATCGTTCACAGCATAGCGTCTTGTTGCGCGTGCTCGGCGGGATGTCCGGCCATGATCGCATGGGAGGCCGCTGCCGATGAAGATGGGCACTATCGCTTCGCCGTGGCGCTATGATGGGGCGGCCGTTGCGCGCTCCAACCGGCAAAGCTCGCGACTCCTCACGACTTTTCCCTACGCCTTTGCGTGCGGCGGCGGGCGCGATTTCGGAGGGTGGTCCCGTTATCCCCCAGAAGGCTGCCCTTTCGATGGCTGCTCTCTCGATCTTCCCGCTATCGACGCATGGCCCCAGGGTCGATCCATTGGAACCTGCGATCGGGCCGATCGTTGCCGACAGATTAGCTGCAGCAGATCAAAGGTCGGATCAATGACGACAGCGGATTGGCCTCTTCCGGAGCGCTTCACGTTTCGGGGGCATTCGATCGCTTGGGGAGCAATGGGCGAGGGGTCGCACGCAATTTTGCTGCATGGTACGCCCTTTTCATCATCGGAGTGGCGCAGAATTGGACCCTTGCTGGCCCGACAGCGACGTGTCTTCTGCTTCGATATGCTTGGCTATGGTAGGTCCGACAAGCCCAACGGCGACGTGTCCCGTGGCGTTCAGAATGAGCTTTTCGCAGCCCTTTACGGTCATTGGGGCCTACAAGACCCAGATGTCATCGCGCACGATTTCGGTGGCTCCGCGGCGCTGCGCGCTCATTTGCTTAACGGGCTGAACTATCGATCGTTGGTGCTCATCGATCCGGTCGCAATCAGCCCGCAAGGCTCGCTGCTCGTCCAAGCCGCCAAGGAACACGAGGCGGTCTTTAGCGGCCTGCCATCCTACGTTCACGAAGCAATCCTGCGTGCCTACATCAGCGGCGCCGTTGCGAACGCGTTACGAGACGACGAGATTGAGCTGTATCTTGCACCGTGGCTGGGAGCCGAGGGCCAAAAAGCTTTTTGGCGCCAGATCGCGCAGATGGACGACAGATACTCGGAGGAGGTCGAGTGGCGATACGGCGAGATTCGCTGTCCCGTGGCCATCCTTTGGGGAGAGAAGGACGAGTGGATTCCACTTGAAGACCGTCGCGAGCTTGCCCGCCGGGTTCGAAACGCTCCCTTTCACATCGTACCCAATGCGAAGCATCTCGTGCAGGAAGACGCGCCGGAAGCAATCGTATCGACGGTACTTGGCTTCTGGCGGGGCCTGGAGAAGCGGGATTAACGTCCGCGTCGAGCTTGTCGGGTCCGCTCTCTCGGCCGTTGTCCACTACACCCGATATCTGTCCGAGACTCGTGCGCTGCCCCACTGCGACCCTCGGCGTTTGATGCGGCATTTGCCCTAGTAGGCCACGAAATCGTGCAACATCGCGGAATGGCGCGCCCGGAACGATTCGAACGTCCGACCCTCAGATTCGTAGTCAGCGCTGAGCGCTTTCGGCGCTAAGCCTCACGTTAACTCAGTCACCATCAGGAGCAGTAGCGAGGCTTGCCAATTGCTAGCGCTACACCACTTCTAGCTCGGGCATCACCAGTGCGTTCACATCAAGAGCAGTCATGAACCCTAACGAGTCCTCAGCTTCTCATGTGAGTTCTGCTTCCACATTGCTTCCAACTGCGGAAGTTATTCCGCCGCCGAAGGCAAGGCGACCACGCGTGGTAGAGCGCGGCGCCTTCACTAAGGCGACCGTCCGCAAGATCCGCTGCCCATCGGGGCAGTCTGAACAATTCTTCTGGGATGCGAACTGTCGCGGCCTGGGCATACGAGCCCTAAGGTCGGGGCGACGGTCGTGGATCTTCCAGTATAGGGACCAGCATGGCCGAACACGACGCATTGCGCTCGGCGATGTCTCCGTGGTCGGCCTGGACGATGCTCGTGAAGAGGCACGGCGAAAAGCAGCAAGTGTCGCGCATGGCGCAAACCCTTCGGTCGAACGAAAGGCAAAGCGGACCGCAGGGACGGTCTTAGAGCTAATTGGGGCTTACTTGTTGCAGGCAAAAGCCCGGCTTCGACAGCGTTCCTATAAGGAAACCGAACGCAACCTGCACATCCACGCGGCAAGCCTGCATCACGAACGCGTCGAGGCCGTGCGTCGGCGCGATATTTCCGCGGTGCTAGAACGCATCACCGAGAAATCAGGACCAATTGCCGCCAACCGTGTGCGCGCAGCGCTCAGCGCGCTGTGGAGCTGGGGCCTCAAGACAGGTCGCATTGAGGGGGACACCAATCCCGTCGCCTTCACCCTCCACCACCCCGAAAGGGCGCGCGAACGCACGCTTAGCGACATGGAAATCAGGGAGATATGGCGAGCGACCGATACCGGCGAAGATTACGCTAGCATTTTGCGATTGTGCCTTTTGACAGGGTGCCGACGTGAGGAGATTGCTGGCCTGCGTTGGAGCGAGGTCCTGGCCGACAGGATAGCGATCGGCGCAGACCGCATGAAAGGCAAGCTCGCTCACGAGGTCCCGCTGATGCCGATGATTGAAGCCGCGCTACCGGCGCGCCCGGAGAACGCAGACGGATGCGTGTTTGGCAGGCGAAAGACTGGCTTCTCTGGCTTCAGTGGTAGCAAGGAGAGGCTGGACGCCAAGCTTAGGAAGTCCGGCTTAAACATGCCGCCTTGGGGCCTCCATGACCTACGGCGAACAGTCTCAACGCGGCTACACGATGCTGGCGTCGAGCCGATCGTGATCGAGGCTCTGCTCGCGCACAAGCAGCAGGGGGTTGCTGCAGTTTACAACCGGGCTTCATTTCGTGAGGCGAAGATGTCTGCTTTGTTGCATTGGCACAAATTGCTGGCAGAGATCATCAGGTCTCACTGAAGTGCAAATTACTGTCACGGTAAACATTTATGGACTGTTCGGAAAGAACCATCGCAGACGCGGCTCAGGGAGCAGCCATTGCTGCGGAGCATTCTGAGCGGCAGCGCTCGCCGAAAGCAGTAAAGATCGGGAATTGCGCGGATGCTCATCTGACCGAAGAAAAGACCGCCTTCGCAAGCTTTCCTCTGAGGGATGAGGTTGATCCCAATGTGGTCATACCAGCGGACGTTCAGGCAAGCATCGCGCGAGGCGAAGCCGCTGTCGAGCAGACGAGCCAAGCCCCCATACGTAGAACCGAGGACTGGCGCCTCGACATTTGGACTGCTGTCACCGACCAAGACGTTCAAGACGCGCGAGATCGCCGTCTCGACAGCCTGGAAGCTGCCGGAAGAGGAAAACGCCAGCAGCCCGGAATGATAAACAGGTTGCGCGCGGTCGACGTGTTCATTCAGCGCGCGATGGCGGATGGAACGCCGTTCGCAGTAGGGCCGAACAGCCTAATGAACCGAAAGGTCCGGGAATGGCTCAATGCAAAGGCAGCCCGAACGACGGACGACAGAAAGTCCAGACGAAAGCAGATCACAGCCGGCGCGGTTCGAGCCTTGCTAAGGCAAATTAGGGCGCTTCTGTCAGGCGGCGATTAAATTCCCCCGTCCCACGTCCACCAAAGAGCGATTTATTACAGGCCCTCAACAAACATCATGAGGGCTTTCCATGTCTCTCGACACTTTAGACCCGATCTTAAGCGAGCAAGAGCTCGCTGCCTGGCTGAACACTTCCCGTCCTACCTTGCAACGCCAACGGTCCGATGGAAGTGGGCCGGAATTCGTTCAGCTCAGCGAGCGCCGGATCGGCTACCGGAAATCAGCCGTCGAGCGCTGGCTGGCATCTCGCACAGCTCGTCGGATCGGAGGTTACGGCGGTTACTCTGGGGACCAGGGGCCCCGGCTCACGCCGGCGGCCAAGATTCCCGACCCTCTCGACAATGGTTCCGGAGCGCCAATCAACTCGTTACGGCCGGGACAAAAGCCGTGTCGAGAGTCAGGGGCGAGCCATGGCTAGCTCCCGAGTCGTCGCCGCTGCGCCAGCGCAGGATGGCCGGGAAAACCTGGCGCCCAACGTTATTGCCACGGTAACTTCTAGCCCCGAAGCCGGGACGAGATCGACCGTCTTGCCGAGCTACACGGAAGCAACGGCCCCAGGCAATAGCACCGGAGTTACCGCCACGGTAACCCCACTGGCCGACTGTACCTCCCTACCTGGCCAGCCGGCGCCGGCAGTCCGACCGAGCACTATCGCGCATGTCCTCGTCCGCGGCACCTCCGTCAGCCTCGATGATGAGACGGGCAAAGCGTTCGTCACTGACTGCGCACGTAACATTGAAGGATTGCGGTCCGACTGGGAGCTCAAGGAGACGTGGGGCCTGGATGAGCACGGGTGGGCCGGGCTCGCCGAGAATGCCTCTCTCCTGGACGCCATTAAGATCGAACGGGAGCGGCGCATCCGGAGCGGCGAGGCCGCCCGCGAGGCCGCCCAGCAGCATTTCGCTCAGGCGCCATCCGTCCTCAACGAAATCCTTCACGACCAGACAGTTTCGCCACGGCACCGCATTGAAGCGGCGAAAGAGCTACGGCAGGTAGCAGGCAGCGGACTTGGAACGTCAGGTGACAGGGGAGAGAGGTTCATCATCTCGATCAGCCTGGGTGAAGACCACAAGCTACTGAAGGAATTCGACGCTCTCCCGCGCGCTCCTCAGGACGGAGAAGCGCAATGACGACAAGCCCATTCCAGTCCATCGCGGCAACCGGACTGCATCCGCACGAGCCTCGGGAAGCTGATAACGAAGCACACCCGCAGATGTCTCTGGACAGTCTGGTTGCCAGCTTACTTGCGCGGCGTGCACCAAGCTCTCCCACCATGCCGGCAGCAGCAAACTTCGAAAACACCCCGATCGTCTCGGAGGGGTGCGGGCCGGCTAGAGGCAAGGCGATGTCAGTCACGCGCCTGCCGCTGACGGGCGGCGTTTATTCCGAGAATGATGCCATAGCGCGAATGAACGAGCATTACTTCATCGGCAGGAGCAAGGGCGAGACCGCCATTTTTCGGATCAACGATGACGGATCGGCGACCGTTGTCCCCAATGAAGAGTTCAGGCTGGAAGTTCAGAATATCTTTGTCGTGCACGGCCGCGGGTCTGCGAAGCCTGTCGCCATTGAGAAATTCTGGAAAGAGAGCCCGTACCGACACGAACGGACGCTCGTCTTTAAGCCTGGCGGCGCAGCCCAACCCGGCGAATTCAATCTCTGGCGTGGGTTCGGTGTCGAGCCGCAGCAGGGCTGGCAGAAGCAACGGCGCTTTCTGCGACATCTTCTAAGGGTCATCTGCCGCCGCGACAGGGAGAAGTTCAAATACCTAATGCGCTTGTTCGCTTGGTTTGTTCAAAACCCAGACAAGCACGCGGGCGTAGTGCTGGTCTTGAAAAGCCGCCAAGAAGGTACGGGGAAGAGCACCGTTGGCCAGGTTCTGCTTGAGATTTTTGGGCAACACGGCCTTCTCGTTGATGACAAGGAGCGGTTACTCGGTCGGTTTACTGACCACCTCGAAACGACATGCTTCGTTCTAGCCGAAGAAATCCTATTCGCGGGCGATCGCAAATCGGCTGACAAAATGAAGTCGATGATCACGGGCGACAAGCTTCAGCTCGAGCGCAAATACGGGAGCTGTCGGCAGGTGCAAAACCGCATGAAGGTCGTCGCGACCACGAACCATGATCACGCCATCGTAGCCGGCACCGGTGACCGCCGCTATGTCGTTTACGACGTCGGTAGCGAGCACGCAGAAGACAAGGAATGGTTCGATGCGTTGTATCAGGACCTCGCCGACGGCGGCACCAGCGAGTTCTTATGGCTGCTGCGGAGCATAAAGCTGGAGAGCTGGCACCCTCGCATGGTGATCAGGACTGCGGAAACCAAAGAGCAGCAGCGCATGAGCGGCGACAGCGTATCGCAATGGTCGCAATCCTGCATCATCGCAGACGCAATCATCGGGGCAGATCCGGGTCCCTACTTCGACCTTAGAGCTTTGATTTCATTCCCAGACCTCCTGAACGCCTACACGGGGTTCTGTAAGCAGACTGGTCAACGCGCCGTCGGGCCTGAGGTCTTCGGCAGGGCGTGCGCTGAAATGTTCGGCCCACGAAGCCGGCTACCTGCTGGCGCCGGCGGAGCCGGAACCAACAAGCGGCCTTGGGGCTACTACGTGCCGACGGCCCAGAACTGGCAATTGGAGGTGGATAGGCGCTTGGGCGTCAAGTGAGCAAGCAGCGACGTTTGCCGAATATTGCGTCCGCTCACGTCTCACCTGTCCCACCTAACTGGCCCAGCCTCCGCACGCAAAGACGGCACGCAAATAAGGGTTTGTCTCAGTTGTCCCAGTTGTCTCAGTAAATTCGGCATGAGTTGAGAGATGGAGACGAAATTCGGCGAGCAGAGGCGTTGTGCGCGCCCAGCCGCGCTTGCTGGGACAGGTGAGACAAATGCCGCTGCCACGCGGATTTCAAGGTGAGACTACCGGGCGGGACATAGGTGACCACCTGAGACTCGGCGCAGTTCAAGGTTTGAAGGTGAAAGCTGGCGAGCGCCAGGGGAGAAGATAAAGATGAAAATCTATTATCGGCTAGAACAAGAACGAGACTACTTCCTGATTAAGCATGTCGAGACCGATTGCGAGGTAGGATATGCCTTTTACGGAGAAGCTGTCCGTCCCGATGGCACCAGCTTCGACGTCTGCAGGATATTCAACAACGCGGGACAGGAGCTGGCAGCACCGACCAGCCTCACGTGCGAATTTCCAATTCGATGTGCGGCCCAAGCCGTCGCCGCCCATGAAAAGCACTATGGCTTCCCTGACCTGAAGGGTGCGACGCGGAACGCCGACGTAGATCGGGTCGAACGCCGCCTCGGCATCCTCCTCGCGGACAGCGCCGCGGCCTTTGCGCGCGCGTTCTGTGAAGCGCTTGCGAAGGGTCTAACTGACGCAACAAAGGAAAAGTTCGCCGGATCACTCGCAGAACTTTCCTCGATATGGTGGGTCAGCCGCGTTGGTTGCTTTGACGCCACTAATCGCGTCGAAGAACCATACTTCGCAAACCCGATATCTTCGGAGCCACGGCTGACCTTCTCTGGAGCCGCACAGGCATATGGCATGCGGGAAATGCGCAAGCGACACCCGGATCTGAATGATGCCGAACGACAAAAGCTGCTGAGTTGGGTGCTCCAATGGTTGGACGACGCGCTTTCTAACGAATTAGCGGAGCAGCAAAAAGAACTGGCGGGGCTCAGGGCGTGGCTGAACAATCAAAAAGCCAGCGCGTCTCGATCGACCCGCCCAACAGTGCCGAGGCGACAAGGCGTTATTCCTAGCGTGATCGGACAGCCAGCACGTATCGTCACCTTGCGGCCTTGATTGCTGAACTCGGCTGAACGTCAGCGTGTACACGATTTCACTCGCGGTCAGCACAAGGAGCAAATTGGCGGTGCGTGCTCACTCTATCGCAAGCGCGACAGGGCACTCGAACGTGTCGTGGATATTTGGCTGAGAGACGAAGAAGACCCCGAGGAGTTGAACAAGGCACTCGACGTTCTTACCGTCACTCACACCATGGCGACATTCGAGTTTGTCAGCGATTCTCTCACGTCGTGAGAGCGGCGGGCGCGGCCGCCAGCGGCGATGGCGGCCGCGTCTCCGAGCGTGGAAGTACGCAAGTGACGTTGGGTTCGGCCCAGCAATACACACTATTTACCAATTCGGACTTAGCGTCCTGAGAACGGCTTTCCCCAACGGCCGTCTCACCGAAGCAAGGAAGACCAAGATGAGTGTTGGGGATTTTGACATCGATCTCGATGCATTAAGAAGCAAGCAAACAGGGCAGACGCGCTTGGCGCGGCGGCGGTCCCATCAACTAAGATACCAGCCAAAATATGACCTCCGGCCAACACCGCGTGCACCGGGAAAGTGGGAAATTTTCAACGGCGACACAGGTGCCCTAGCCGGGTCCGCGAGCCCGAACGATGCCGGCAACCCGGTGGTATATGACGATCTCGGTGATCCCATTGCCAGCGTTCAGACTGTCGATTTCAGTGCCCACGATCGCGAACCATCACAGACATCATCCTCATCGTTGGGAGCGTGAGTTCGACGGAGACTGGACCAGATGGACACAGTACGGCGAGCTAAGGATAACCAAGGCCGGTGTTCGGAAGTATCAGGCGTCGCGAAACGGTTGCTCACTCCACGACGAGCACTGGCACCGCGCCACATTTTCTTCGGTCGCCGAGGCTAAGCGCGTGGCCGATCGCCACATGCGTCAAGGATACCCAAACTCCGGTCCGATCGCCGATGCGTTGTCGTGGGATATTGATGCCGATATTGACTGGTGGCGGCGGAGCGACTGAAGTTGCAGTGGCCACCATGCGTATAAGGTACCAAGGTACACAATCCAGCGCGCACCATTCATCCGATCAGCCCCTCGCTGTAGCGCTGTTCGATCGTCATCCTTTGCGCGGCAAGAGGAGCTTCGATGGGCGGGAGCGGACCAGCATTCAAAACTTGTTGGGACGTTCTGCGGTCCCTCAACGCGAGCGCACGGCAGGTACCGATCGACATCTTGCAAAGGTGACAACTGAACTTGGCTGGATCGCGGGTGCCCGCTCGCGAGTTCACGCGGCGCGGGTATCTCGAGCAAGCCCGCAAGTAGTGCCGCCGCGCGATCTGAGCCCCGCCTGCACCCTTCGAATCCCGGCGACATCCGTCGCTGCCCGCGGGTAACCTGTAGCAACCGGTACGGCGGCTGCTACTTGCCTGAACCACCCTTATCGCGCATGTACGGCGCCCAATAGCCCATGACAGTCGCCTTCACTGCTTCGCTAATCCTCGGGTTTGCCGAATATGCATGCCGCGGACCTGGACCGGGCAGGCTATGACACCCCCCGCCGATGCAGACCTCTACAAAATCTTTTGCTCGGGCCTCGGCCGGCCGCCCGTGAGCGTGCCGAACTTCGATTTCAAAGCCCAAAACTCGGAGGCGCTCCACTAGCTTTTTGTCAGCATCTGACCTGATCCGATAGCCTCTCCGACCGCCGAGCGACGCCCAGACAAGAACTCGCAGTAGGTCGTGCGCGATAGCGATCGAAGGACTACCAGGTTTGCTCAGGTTAAACACGCGAGCCATGTTCCCGTTCTGAGCAAGCCAATTCTCAGCGTCAGAAGGTCGAATTGCATAGGCACTTTTAATAAGCCGAGCGCGTAATCGACCCCGATTAATTTCGCGCCTGACGGTACTTTGACTAACGCCGTAACGTTCAGCTACTTCTTGGACCGAGAGGTACTCGGATTCGGTAACAGTGTTCCCATAAATTCTCCATTCATACACGCGATGCCTCTCGCGATCCGCCACGTCGGAAACGGGGCAACAAAGAAGGCGGGATTAGTTTATCTGGATCTTGACACGATTAGCTTTGAGTTGGTGATGCGGTCGGTGTCGTGCAAGCCATGTAACCGTGAGAAGGTGACAAGCTTCCACGAGAAGTGCGATCCTCTCCTCTAACGATTACGCCGCAGCCATTTCTCAGTTTCATCGCAGGTCTATATCGCAGCAGCCGGCTCGAAGTTGTCGGGGTGGGGTTCGCGCGTGAAGCGGTACGGTCCGCTCTCGACATGTGGTAGTCGGCAGGTTCGTGGGGACGTTCGAACCGGCCCTGGTGATAGTAACGGTGGCCCAGGCGACCAGCGCCAGCGCGAGGACAAAACACCATCGCTTCGAGCCAGCCTGCAGGCAGGTCGGCCGGCAGGGACGGTTTACTGCGACGGTAACCACATGGGTTGCTTTCTGTTGAATTGATGATCCTCCAGTCGATTGCGTCCCTCGCCCGTTGGTCAGACCGCTTCGCGACTTGTTGCGCGCGGCGCAGGCTGCATGCTGATGTACCCGGACAACAGACGTGTTCTTGGCGGCGCGGCGGTCTCGCCGCTTGCGGCGGCGCGCAGCAGCCAGAGCGAATGCGGCGCATCGGCGTACTCATAGCTTGCACCGACAGCGACCCAGAAGCGCGGGCTTCGTGCGTAATTTAGTCGACGAGATCGGCAGGATCGAGGGTCTCGCGTCCTTGCTTGGTTCGCTACCGGAATGGTGAACCACTCGTTGCGCGATCCCTGGCCTACCCGCGAAACACGATCGGCGGTTTTCAAGTCATTGATGCCGGCCGCCGTTGAACAATGATTTCTGTCGTTCGCCTTTCAGTTGCATCGGCGCTCCCTGCGCGTGAGCGCGGCTCCTCGGCAAGCATCGTCCGGTTGAACGCGATTCCTCGAGTTCTTGGCGTACAAATCGAAGCTCCCCGTTGGGGACTTGAATCACAACTCTCAGGCCACGCGCCTTTATGCTTGTCGTCCCTCCAGGCTCACGTCCGCTTTTCGGGCGAAGCGGATGTGAACCGGCAGCCAAAGTCGGCCGAATCGGTCGAAAATGACCCGGTGCTGACCTCGACAGTGCTTATGCTACTCCTGGCGCGCTTACCCCTCTTCCTCAGTTCGGTTCCGATCGTGGAACCGTTGCAGTCGTTTGCCGATACGATCAAGCGGAACTCTCGTCGAAGCGTCGACCGCGCCGCCTTCCGCCCCAAGCTCGTCACATTGCTGTCTCACGCAAATTGGCAATGTCACACTTAATGGATGTTCTAGCCGGGCTCGATGTTTCCATCTTCCGGGCCCTGAATGATCTCTGCGGCTCAAGCCCGACACTCGACCGTGTCGCCGTTCACTTTCAAGTCCTCCAAGGATCGCTCTTCATGGGGATTGTCGGGCTGATGTGGTATTGGCCCGACAAGGAAATGACGCGACGGCGCGAAACCATCCTCACGATCATCCTGGCAGTCGCCGTGTCACTGGTCCTCAATCGCGTCGTCTCCTTGTTGGCGCCTTTTCGCGACCGCCCGATGTACAGCATCGGCGCCAATGCGCCGACCTTCGAATGGCATGCAGACCTCGAGCACTGGAGCAGTTTCCCGAGCGACAATGCAACCTATCTCTTTGCCATTGCCGCCGGCTTCTGGCCTATCTCACGGTGGTGGGGTCTGTTCTTCGGCATATTCGCAGGCTTCGTTGCGATGGCACGCGTGTATCTTGGCATTCACTACCCGAGTGACGTGCTCGTCGGTGCCTTGATCGGGATTGCGACCAGCGCCATCATTAATCGAGAGCCCGTCAGGAAGCTCCTCGCGGCACCTATTCTGGCACTCGAGCCGCGCTATACGCCCTATTTCTACGGCTTGTTCTTTCTCGTGCTCGCCGAACTATCAAGCGGCTTCCCAAACGCGAGACGTATTGGCGTAGCGATTGTTCATCTATTCATTGGCTATGATCGGTGATTGAATAAAGGTCGCTGATGTCGTCTCTTGGCCCTTCGCGTCATTTCGTTGCCACGCAGTAAGCAGGACGCTTTCGGGGAAGAGCAGACATCGCACGGTAGCCGAAACCAGCAGAGGCGATCGAGGATGACCCGAAGCAGTCACCCAGCGAACCACCTCATTTTCGACAACGCGAGATGTGCCGCACAATCCACGCAGAACTTGACCCGCTTTGACGCCTGCGCAAATTGCGAGTTGAAGCTCTGTTGCGAAACCCTTGCTGGCACACCGATCATCACTGCGTATCGACTTTGTAAGCCAGAACAGTGCCGTCCATCATCATCGGGATAATGATGATTTTGTCCGGCCCCACGCCGAGATCGGCGCTCCCCTTCGTGAGCGGAAGGAGGCGCGTCGGCTTGCCATCTTTCGCAACGTGGAACAGGCCGCCGCTCATCCAGTCGGTGACGAGATAGCCGCCCTTGCCATCGGGCACGACACCATCGAAATTGCCGGCCGGTGTCGAGTCAACAAGAGCAGACACTTTCTTCGTCGCGAGATCGACCACCTTCATGTGGCCGGGCACCTTGGTTGAGAAATCCGGGGCCATCTTTCCCCACGACGCGACCACAAGCCTCCCGTCCTCGGCGAGGAGCCCGTTCGGGTTGTCGAGCGCGTCATCCTGCATCAGGAGAGACAGCTTGCCGCCGTCGAGCACCCAAATGCTGTTTGTCACCATGTCGGATGCATAGACCCGTCCCGTCTTGTCAGCCGTGAGGTCGTTCAAGAACTTGGATCCCGGTGCCTCGTATCGCTGGATGATTTCGCCCTTGGCGACGTCGATTTCTGCAATTTGATCCACGTCTGCGGCGTACAGCTTGCCGTTGGCAAGCGCGAGCCCGGTCGGACTGTCGAGTCCCTTGACCCACTCCACTGTCACGACCTTTCCATCCGGCCCGAGCTTTGAAATGAAGCCGTTACCATCCTTTTTCATCGCCTCGCCGTTGACATTCGACACATAAATAGCCCCCGCGGCTCGGTCAAAGACGACTGATTCGGGCTGCTTGAAGCCACTCGTCTCCCACAGCTTTTGAGGTTCCGCGGCGACGGCACTAAAGGTAAGCATAGCAAACACTAATGCGGAGAGCTGAGGTGTCCTCATGGTAGCCTCCTCGTGATTGCCCAGAGAGGGAGTAAAATTAGCCCACCACGGCAGATGTTCCCGCCCGTTTCACAATTATGTGTCGCGCATCCCGGCCGCCGGAACGAACGATTAATTCCATTCTTCTGCGGGCTCTAATGCTGCGCTTCCAGAAGAAGTCCCGGAAACGGCCGTGCCTGTTCTTCGAGAACGTCGAGTGATCGGGGACGGCCCCGTCCAGACCCAGCCGGCAAAACCAGCGGTACGCCAGATTGAGGTGGACTTCATCGCACAGGCGCCGCTTCGATCGTATGCCGAAGGAGCATCCTGATCATCAGCTCGGGATCGATCGAAGACCGTCCGATGTTGCTGTAGAACGGCGCCAGCTCCCGTCGCAGGTCTTCAAGCTCCACGAACCTATCGATTGACCGGAGCAAATGGTTGGCCGGGATGTGCCTTTCGAGCGAGAACTCATAGAATAACGCAGCCTGTTCGACTTGCCCGATGTCCCATCATGACCTTCAGTCCTGCCAATTAGACGGACTGAATCACTGATCTCTCTGCGTCGCAACAGCCGCCTTTTTCAATAGAATCGACCCATTTCGGAAATTGCTGTGAATATGCCGTTTTGCCTTTGTTGGCTTTCGTGGGAAGTCCTTAATAGTTCCTCAGAGAGGCTACCCGCTACTCTTGTCCAAGCGGGGTCGCCGCCCTAACGCCGTCCGCACGCCCCATAGCTTCAGCCGACTTGGTTGATTTCGCCGGCTCTGGATTTGTCTCGGTCGCAACCGCACTGCCGACGAAGCGACCCAGCACCGGTTTGGGCGTCAGCTCGACCATTGTTGCGTTCGGGCGGCCCGGCTCAGCAACCATATCGCTGGTGACGAGATTGGTCTGTTGCAATTCTTCCCGAGACAGTTCATGCAGATCTTCCCACGGCGGCACGTTCAGCGCCAGCGACAGCAAATCACCCGCGCCGCCCATGTCGAAGGTGTATTTGGCGAGACGCCCGATATCGCGTTCCACGATCATCAGATCATCTGCGCTGTAGGTCGCGGCTTTGGCGTCATTGGCGCGGTCACCGATCCAGATCTGATGCACCCGAACATGGGCAGTCTCGGGCACGTAACGCGTCTTGCCCGACAGCAGTAGGAACACGCACATCGATTCGCAATACGCCGCGGGCGCCATGTTGGCATTAGCGCTCTGCGCGGTATTGGTCTGGACGCTGATGCCGACGGTGGTCAGCGCCCCGAGATTGCGCCAGCGCCGTCCAAGCGCGATCGCGTCGTTGACTGAACCGCCGCTGGAATCCAGCACGATGGTCGCGCCGCCGAGCTGTCGGCCGCGCGCGAATTCATCGAAATCCCTTGGACTATCGGCGGTCACGATGCCGACCGCGCTGACCCAGCCCCGACAATTCGGCTGGCAAGCGACCCAGCTGAACTTCATCGGCAATTTGCGTTCTTCGAAGGCGCCGGCGTGCGCCGAACCGCTCAGCATAGCCACCAATGCGAGGCAAAGAGCGGCGCCAATGAGCAGCATCCAACCTCGGATTTCCGCCCAACGAGCGCGAGCAGAGGTTAGATCGGAGATGCGTGCGCACTCCGAGGATTCGGCCCTCGAGATTGTCGGCAGGTTAATCGACAGCGAGACGGCCAACGGCAACACCCGTATCACGAGCATGACTCGGTAACCTCGGCCTGCTATCGGGTGGGGCTAGCCGCGTCGCGACGGCGTACATAGAGCGGCGACAGCTTGTGCTGCCCGGCCGGGCGGTACGGCTTGAGAATCCAATTTTAGCCAGGACTGATGCTTGGCGCGCCATTTTGGGCCGGGGCCACGCATGTAGTGCAGTTCGGGCCGGTAGCTGTCGCGCGCGTCCATGATCAGGTTGTGAACGACGCTGGCGAACTCGGAGGCTGACTCAGCCGTCTTGCGAGCAAAACCTGACGATGCGGTTGCATCTATGATTCTCATCGCTGAACTCTTCCCTTGCCGCTCGACAGATCGGGCGGCTACACCCCAAGCATAGTCACGAGAAATAGACCAAACCATTGCACAGAGGTCGATCTCGTACGGTACCATCGGCTGAGAAGAGCAAACCAAGGTTTAGGATCTGCCTACCTGGGTCTTGCGACTGATGGGAACGTCGCACCTCGTTCGATCAATCGTTTGACGTCGTTTGTTTTCCAAGTGGGCTCGCGAGCTCGCAAAGACCCTGCCAAAGCGACAAGTCGAATCTTCCGCGACGGGCAAGGCGCGCGACGCGTCTACCGGCTTAGCATTGGGCAGATTTCAGGTCCATCGCCGCATTTGCGGTAACGCAGCACTTCGGTCACTTTCGGAGCAGAGTGGACATTGAATACCCCGACGACGCCCCCGATTGGAAAGGGGTCTTTGACGTTCGGCCAGGCGCCCCCAACAGCCGTGGCGTCTTGATGTTGCCGTTCGAGGACCGCGGAGGTTGAAAGCTATTGAAACCGCGCAGCACTATCGCAATCCGGCGCGAGTACTAGTGCAGCGCGTGCTGGCGAAGATGGACGAGGCGTGATCCTAAGTGAGGTTTAGAAGGCTGTTACCCTCGCTGGAGGGAGAGAACCTGTAAAGAAACTTGCTCAATCGCTACGGCTCAGGTGTTCTCGGTAGGCGAGAGAAACCCACCTTTCGGGACTTCTCCCGTGCAGAGCCGCCAGCCTTAGAGGGCCTGAAGCCGACCTTCAGGCGCCATCTTGATCCCTTAGAACGGGTTACGCGGCCGGATGCCGCGCGAGGCCCAGCTCAGCGATGAGCGGCGGTCCAGACAGGGCTCCGCGACCCTATCAGACTGAATCCCGGCCTCTGTAAAGGACGCAGAGGCCAAGACCAGCACGGCCCGATCCCGCCTTTGAGCCGCCGCCCGGCCGTACGAAGCGGCGGATGCTGCCGCTCTCAAATTTACGCCGCTTCGGAACTCTGGGCGGCGACAGCTCGTGTAGAGCGTAGCGCTGCGTGAAACCTGCCGGCCTCGGCTTTGTGCAAAGAATCCTTCGGTCGCATGCGAAATATGGGAGTGATCGTTGCCCCCGCGGTTCTATCCAGGCTGAACCGGAGTCTGGCTCCTGAAGGAGAACCCTCACCTGCCGGTCTGATGGGATGGCTGCGCGTTACCACAGCGGCTATCTCGTTTCCCGGCGGCGTGGAGCGCTCTCTCACGCAGATGCCTTGGCGACCGGGAACGGCTTCACCTGGAATCGGTCCACATCCCAAACTCATCGACTCTCATCGCCTGGTCCTCTCAACGGGCCGCCGCCGGTGCGGGCCCGCCCGGCGCAGCGCCGGCCATCTCTAGTCGCGGACTAACTTTAAGCGTCAGGGCGACGAGGCCACCGACCAAGGCGCAACCGGCCAAGGCCAGCAGCCCGGCGGTGAAGCTGCCGGTCGCATCTTTGAGGTAGCCCATAAGGAAAGGCCCGGCGAACCCGGACAGGTTGCCGAGCGCATTGATCCCCGCGATCCCGGCTGCAGCCGAAGCTCCCGTCAGGAACGCGCTGGGTATCGGCCATAGCAGAGGGGGCGTCGCGGAAACGCCGATCTGGCTCAGGCAGAGGAAGCCAAGCACCAGCGCCGGGGCGGAGACGAGACCCGCGCCGGCCAGACCGATCGAGGCGAGAAGCATGGCGAAGCAAACGTGCTCCCGACGCCTCAATGTGCGGTCGGAGTTGCGGCCCAGGAGGACCATTCCGACGGCGCCAAACAAGAACGGCACAGCGGACAGCAGACCGGTCTGGAAGTTGCTCACGCCGAAGTCCTTGATGATCGTCGGCAAGAAGAACGCCACACCATAGCTCGCCGCGTTCAGACAAAAGTAGACGAACGCGCAAGCAAGGACACGGAGGTCGGTGAGCGCCCTGACGATGCCCAGGTGCTCGACGGCCACCTTATGCTGCCGTTCGGATTCTAGCCGTTGTTCGAGCCAGCCCCTCTCGTCGTTGGCCAGCCACGTGGCAAGCGCCGGTCGATCGGTCAGGTAGAAGACGACCCCGAAGCCCATTAGTATCGACGGCAAGGCTTCGAGGATGAAGAGCCATTGCCAGCCATCCAATCCAGCGCCGACGATGTTCAGCAGAGCCCCGGAAATCGGGCCGCCCACAATCGACGAGAACGGTATTGCCAGCATAAACAGCGAGACGACCCGGGCGCGGTAGATCGAGGGGAACCACAGCGTCAGGTAAAAAATGATCCCGGGAAAGAAGCCCGCCTCGGCGAGACCGAGCAGAAAACGGAGGATGTAGAACACCCACTCGGTCGAGATCCCGGTAGCCGCTGAGATCGAGGGGATGAAGGCGAACAATCCAGAGATGACACCCCAGCTCAGCATGATGCGGGCGATCCAGAGCCGAGCGCCGAACCTATCGAGCGCAAGGTTGGATGGTACTTCAAACAGGAAATAGGAGATGAAGAACAGGCCCGCACCGAAGCCGTATGCAGCCTCCGACAGGCCGAGCGCCGAATTCATCTGTAATTTGGCGAAACCGACGTTCACCCGGTCGAGGTACGCGACGAAGTAGCAGATGAAGAGGAAGGGCAGCAAACGCCACATTATCTTGCGGATCGTCCTTGCTTCGATCTCGTCCATGACACCGTTACCTCCGTGTCGGTGGAGCTTGGGCGGCCTGCCCGGATCACTTTGGGGGCACTCATTTTGCTGCCAATCGGTTGGCTCTGATCCGATGGGAGTCAATTGCGGGTCGCGCCGTGTGACCGCATTTTCTGAGCGGCAAGGTCAACCCTTCAAAACCAGCTCCTACAGACAAGACACCGCTGCACCGCAGTACAGACATCACGGCTGCCGTCGGCGCAGGATCTGACTTAGGGACAGGCTTTCCGATGCTAGATTACGATGCAAGCTGAACACTTACGATGCAAGCTGAACACGACCTCGGTTGCAAACCCAAGTTCCTTCGCGTGAATTGGTTCCTTTACCACAGCTTCCGCGTGAAAGTTAAAGCCGGTTAGGCCATCATGGCAAACACGATGGACGACCCGCCGCAGATCGCAGATTGGCAATATTACTAACCTATAACGGTACCTCCGCCGTATGGATCTACCGCGATTTGCCGGGTTCTGAATGACCGCCCCGCTGCGCGACCCCAACAACCTGATAGCGATCATTTACGATTGGGCCGCCGCCAATGCCGCCAGGCAGCATCGCGGACACTTCCATCAATTTCACTCCGTGTTTGGTCGGCCTTGCAATGATCTTTCCAAGGCGTTTGCTGAGCTCGTCGTGCGGACCGTAGTCTGGAAATCCCAGTGCGATGATGTCCTCATCTGCACGCTCAGGAGATGCCGCGTGGAGTGAGTTAAGATAAGTTCCTGAAGGCACGTGGTGGTCGAGTATCAGCAAATCGCGATGCTCTGCGTCGGCGACTGGAAGGCGTGACCTTGTATTTCACTGAAAATGCCGCCGGTTTGTAGAGGTCAGCGCGCTTAACGGGCTGAAGCTCCGCGAGAACATGATGCAGAAAAATCAGGAGCGATCAGAAAGCGGAGGCCGGCAGGATTTCCGTATTGCGACCGGTGGCTAAGATCTGCGGGCTACGGCTAAGGTTCAAGGCCGATCCGCGCGAGCGGTCGGCGACCTAAAATGAGCGACGACGGAGCGCGTTAGACAGGAGAACAATATGACAATCTACATTTCGCAAGGGCGGTACACCCCGGCGGCGATCCGCGCAATGACCGCGAAGCCGGAGAACCGTTCTGAGGCGATCGCTGAGATGCTCGCCGCCGCCGGCGGTCGTCTAATCAGTTGGTACCTCACCTTGGGACGGTACGACTGGCTGATAGTAGCCGAAGCACCCGACGAGCGTACACTGGTGTCGGCCGTGCTTGCGGCGGCAGCTGGCGGAAGCCTGTCCGACATAACCACGACGGTGGCACTCTCGGCCGACGATACAGTAAAGGCTTTCGGTCAGGCGGGTGAGCTTGCGAAGAAGTTCAGATCGGCCGGAGCCGACTACTACGGGGTGCCGGTCGAGTCGGCTCGCGAAATTGCGACGGACCCAAAGTAGTAGAACCTCCATACGCCACGTGGATGGCAGAGACTATGCCGACGGGCGTTCGTAAAGCGAGCGGCCAGTCGCTTCCGGTCTTGCCCGATGAGCGGACATTCTTGGTGTCCGTCGGCAGGTCTCAGAAGGGCCAGGACCGGACGTTGCGCTGAGGAACGAGAAACCACGTCTCAGAAAAAGCGGTCTGGGGAAGTTTGAATGTTTATAGAGGGTCGTCCAAGCGGCTCGGAATGCGCTGTTTGGGCCGGCTAGAGTCTCGGACCCGAGCCAAAAAACCTTCGAATCAGAGGGTGCCGCCGCAGGAGGCGGCACCGATCTATCGCGTTATGCTCCCGGCTCAGCCTTCAATGCGGACCGGCATGGTCTCATACCCCTTGATCAAGTTCGAATATACCCGGTTCGGCTCGTCGAGGACTTCAATTGTGTCGAGGCGCTTCAGGATCTCTTCCCAGATGATCTTCAGCTGAAATTGCGCTCACACTCGGGGTTCCTGCTTTCGCAGGAACGACAGCGAGTATTTGTTACTCTGCTTGCCCCGGCCTTCAGCGCACCGGGTCAATCGGCGTCGCGACGCCCAGGCGGGCCTCGATGGCTTCGGCCGCTTCAAGGCACAAATCCTCGCGCAACCGCTGGCCCGTGATCAGCACGCCGATCGGCAACCCCGTCGCCTCGTCACGTCCGGCCGGCACGCAGGCCGAAGGCAGCCCGAGCAGATTGGCCGGAACGACCGGGCGCATCATCTCCTTGGTCGCGGCCGCGCCGGCGGGGGTTGCCGAATCAAAACCATGCTCGAACGGCAATTGCGTCCAGGTCGGCGACAGCAGCAACGGCCGGTCCGCCATGAAGGTCGACCATGCGCGCGCAATACCGTCGCGTTCGGCCATCAATTGCGACCATGACGCGGTGTCGGCCAAAGGCGGTATGCCCTCATTGAAGTTGTTCAGGAAGGCCAACGCGTCAGTGCCCATCATCGGGGACAGCAAATTCAGCACCGAGCCGAAATCGCCCACGATCAGGCGGCGCCAGCAGCCGATCGCATCGTCGTAGCGCGGCGGGCAGGCTTCTTCCACGACATAGCCGGCGTCAGTCAGTGCGTGAGCGGCACGCCGCACCACAGCCGCCACCTTTGGATCGGTGCCGCCGCCGGGCGGCTCGGGCAGCACGGCCACGCGAACCGGCCCCGCCAAGCCCGGCCCCTCGAACGGGGCATCGATCGACCAGGGGTCGCGCGGATGCGCGCCCATCAGGACAAGCAGGCCGAGGCGCACATCCGCCACGCGGCGGGCCATCGGCCCCTGCACGTTCATCAGCTGCACCGCCAGCAAGCGGTCTTCGGCCGGCACAAAGCCCGCGTCGGGCACCCGGCCGGCGGATGGACGGATGGAGGCGATGCCGCAGGCGGTCGCGGGAATTCGCAGCGAGCCGCCGAGGTCGTTGCCAAGGCCGATCGGGCTCATGCCGCTGGCCAGCGCCGCGGCCTCGCCGCCGCTCGTGCCGCCTGCGGTGCGGCCGGGATGCCAGGGATTTCGCGTCAGGCCGTGCAGCGAACTGTCGGTGTGCAAGCGCAGCGCCATGTCAGGCAGATTGGTGCGGGCGATCGGGATGGCGCCGGCGGCGCGCATGCGTTCGACGACCGGCGCATCAACTGGCACCACCGCCTGGGCCAGCGCAGGCACGCCCCAGGTCGTGGGCAGGCCGGCCATGTCGATGTTTTCTTTCACGGTAAAAGGCACGCCATGCAGCGGGCCAACGGTCTCGCCGCCGGCGAGCTTTTTGTCGGCGAGGCCCGCAGCCGCGCGGGCCTCGTCGACCAGCACGTGCACCACCGCATTCAGCGCCGGGTTCACCGCATCGATACGCGCCAGATGGGCATCTATTACCTCCGCCGAACTCAGTTGCCGGCGCGCAATGCCCTGCGCCAGTTCATTGGCCGAGAGTTGCCAGATTTCGCTCATCGCCTACTCCAACATGAAATGCGCAGCGAAGCTGCGAGTACCCCGTCCAAACAGCATGCTTTACTCTGAGCACAGTACTAATGATCCGGCTTGCTGATGTCGTGAGACACAGATGCCCTTTCAGTTGGATGTAAGCGCACATCCGCTAACGCGTTACCGGCGCGCAGAGCCTCACACCTACCCTAGGAACCCCGAGCGAAGCTGCTCGATGATCATCACGGGCACGCACGATAAATCGTGGCCAGGGATACCGGTATGAGGTCGAATGATGATCCGTCACCAACGCCAGAACGCGCGTTTGCGATGTGGGCTAGTGGCCCCTAGCGCATATGGCCTCTGTTTCGGTTCACGTTTGCTTCGTACCTTCAACGGACGTTCGGCCGTCTTTGATGCAGGACTCGCAACTGGCTATGTGGGCAATTGCCTTTGCGAGCTGGTTGGTTGTCCCTGAGCGTTTTGGGCCATGGCCGCCCGGGGCCGCTGGCGCTTTTCCATCCCTTGCTAAGGTTCAAACGCCTTCTCTGATTTAGGTCAATGCTCTACTTTGAGGCGCGTGAACCATCGGACCATGAACCTGCCTGACGAGCCATGTCCAGGTCACGAGACGCCGAAGCCCAAGTCATCGCTTATTGTAGGAGGCGCGGCGAGTCATCGAAGATTACGCGAACGATCTGCGGAGATCATCAAGAAGCTCCGCAAGCGGCTTCATTCAGGCCGTCCATGCCATCGTATTTAACTGACCTGGGTTGAAGTGGACAATTTCCGAGTTCGCCAAACGGAGTATGCTTTGATCATAATCGGCTAAGGCGTTGCCGTAGGTGCCGATGACTGAGAGACCGATCGCGCTCCCGCCTGCAACGGGAAGCCGCCAATGTCTCAAATTTCCGACCGTCTCATCCTTGCTCGTCGCCATGTTGCCAGAGGTCGCCAGATCGTCGAAAGGCAGCAACTGCTGGTCCGCAAGAGACGTGTAAACACAGCAGAAGCCCGCAAGCTGTTAGCTCTGTTCGAGGCAACACAGGCCATCTTCGAGGATGATCTGGATCGCCTCTTGCAGGAGGAGAGCGACGGCTACGACCGCCTCAGTTGGATGCCTGCTCGTTAGAGTGTTGCCTATTGGCCCGAAGCGCCGCGTAGCCCGAGGTGCGGCTATCCTATCGGTTGGGTGCGCTGAACACGCTACTCGATTCAGTAATCTCTCGGCCTATCGCGTGGTGACGATAATCGACATGAATCCATTCCGCTTTTGCGATAAGGCGAGAGTAAACAAGCTTCTGCTGCAACGAAGCCAGATCCAATCTGACCGGGCGTCTCAGTAGCGGGTTGAGGCCTTCGAAAGGGATTGCGTTTACGTGAGCGGCATGAATGGCCGAGAGGGTCGCCCAATCTGGTTTAATCGATCCCGCAAAGCCAATGCGCGCAAGATAGTGATCCAGCTGAAAATGCTCTGGCATGACGACTCCTATACGATCGCGCCTCGGATAAGGCGGCAACAGCATAGGTCTTCTTGTTGTGATGAGACCAAACGAACGGCAGCCGGATCAAACGCGCCTGCGCTAGGTACCTGCCTCCCAACCGAACTTTTTCGAAGAACGGTCATGGCCTGCTAGGATGGCTGCTCAATCTTCGGAAGCATGCGCGTCGCGTTCAGCGGCGTCCGCGATATAGCGATCAGTTCCATCAAGGCTCGGCGAATGGCCAAAGCGTTGGCGGAATCGGCGAGAGAAATACCGATAATCATTGAAGCCACAAGCGTACGCGATTTCGCTGAGAGGCTGTCGTGTGTTCAGCGTCGTCCGGCGATGGAGAAGGTGCGCGGCGTGATCCAATCGAACTGATTGGACGAAGCGATTGCAGGCCAGGCCGCGTGCCGCGAACAGCTTCTGAAGATAGCGCGGCGAGATCTTCAATTCTGCGGCTATATCCCAGAGACCGAAGCCGGGGTCGGAGAACCGCTGCTGGATGATGTCGCAAACCCGGCCGAACAATCGATCCGTGTGAGCTGATATGGACGGCAGATCGGATGGAGCAAACAGTACGCTGAGCAGATCATAGATCACCAGCTGCATAGAGGCTTTGGCCCTTTCGGGCATTGACTCCTCATCCTCGTTGCAAGTCAGGAGATCGACCAGGATACGTCCCGCGTGAGTGTCCTTGCGCCCACTCACGCCACCCCGCGGCTCGAAACCAAGATGAGTGACCACAGCCTGGCGCGGCAAGTGCAAAGTCCGCCACCGTCCACTGGCATTCTCAATGGCGTATGTCAGGGGCCGCGCCACATCGATCAACGCCACCGTGCCCGGGGTAAGATCGACAGTCCGATCATTTTGAGTGACGCTCGATTCGCCGTCGGTCTGAATGACCGCATAATAATAATCGGCGTCGTCGAGGCGGATGTCGCGCGGCGTCCGATCGACGCGATCCACGTTTAAGCCAATATCCACCGTCCGAAGCCCATAGAGGCTCCCGGGATTGGCTTGGCCGACAAAAGACTTGGATTGGGCAATCCGCGGTGTATGGCGGCAGCAGGCAACAGCGTGTGCGGCGCTGCGCCAGCTTTCATAGTCCAAGTCCGCCTCGCTGAGGCGATGAACGTTCGACTGCATCGGATCTTTTCCGTGCGCTACTGCGCTTATTATGGGGAGCCTGCCCCTTCGACACCGTTGCTCCGGAAGCCTCTCCGGACTGTTGAGATGATTAGCACCCCCTCGCCCACCCACCGATATCGTTTGGCGAAAGCGCGTTCGCCAACTGAGAACACGCACCAATAACGCCCCGGGCCGCCGCAGACTATCATGAGCTGGCGTCCGCCGCCTGCTCAATCAGCACCGCCACGGTGCGGGGATTGGAGACGTAAATCGCGTGACTTCCCGGGACCTCGCCGGCCGTCGAGCCCGCGCGCTTCGACATCTGCCATTGCGCTGACTGCGGGATCATCTTGTCGTCCCTGGCCACGAGATTTTTGAGTTGCTGGTCAATGGCTTTCTCCTTCACTGAAAGATGGACATGAACTGGTGTCTGCATGGGCTTGCGTCGCGTGCACGCGCGACGGCGCGTCCGTGCAGTGGGCACATCCGTTCATTGCGATACGCATTTGTTGCGTCATCTGACATCTCTCAAGTCGGGTGATCCAGCGATCTCACCTATGAATCAATGATCGCCTTCCAAGCTCCTGATTTACGGAGTTGGAACTGAAGCCTGCCGCTCGTGCGGTTGTTGCAGCGAAATATGTTCTGGTCTTGGGCAGAAAACAGTACCGAGATCAGCGATTCTGGCTGCACCATGGACCAATGGCTTCTCTTTCCGTCGCAATCGACCGCGCCAAGAAAATACCGCTCATCGATCAGATTTATCGGGCGATCCGGGAGGCAATCGAGACCGGAAGGCTTGCTTCCGGTGCCAGGTTGCCGTACCCGAAGAGCTTCATGAATTCGCCAACAGTGGGGCCTTTGCGGCTGGGGCCTGATGGTGCCTCAGCAACATCGGCTCCGTGAAGACTGCGCCGCAAGTTGCTCCTCTGCTGCTGGCCTTGAACAACACGGCGACGTATGGCGGCATGGCCTGCTCGGGATTGTTCGGCGGCATCATACTTCTGTTTGTCGACCGGCACCTCCTCAGTCTCATCGGAGCTGTTGCCCTCGCGATCGCTCTTCTTTTCGCGGAGATCGCGCACGCGACGATCGTGCGGTGCGCCGTAGGAATTCGGATCTGAATCGCTCGCAAACGATATCTGACGAATCCCGGCGGGAAAATAGCGCACGCCATTTCGAGCGGACTGCCGCAAGGCCGCCGACGAGAATGCTGCCTTGCGGTTGCGTCCAGCCCGCATCGCCCGACTCGAACGAAGCAATAAATCTGCATAGGGCGCCCCCAAATCATACTCATCAATCGATCAATGAAGGTTAGTGCACCTCAGTACTGCTAATCGTGCGCCGTAGGCGCACGACGACGGCCACGCCGTGTTCTGATGTCGGCGACCATCCAGTAGGTACGTTTCGCAGCGCCGGCTTCGCGCATGTCTCCGACGATCTGAGCCATTCCTCCTTGTAGTCAACTCGCCTTCGCATTGTCCCCTATCCGTCATCAAGTTCTCTGGTGGCGTATCAAGATCAAAGGCAAGCTCGTTGACGGCATGATTGCTTCGAGCGAGAATTGCTGGCGCTTCTTCTTCGCCTGCGACATCGAGAAAAAGGCCGCCAAGCTCGCTGGCGTTGTGCGCACGCGACTGGGGCAAAAGCTCGGCCTGCTGACAAAGGATGTGTTCGAATTCTGCTGGATTGTAGATTTCTCGATGTACGAATCCCCGATCTGCACATCGATACGATCAAGGTGAAGACACGGGAGCGCAAATGGCCATCCCACAAATTGACTCGCTTGACGAGCGTGGGCGCCCTTAGCCTTTTGCATCAGAGATGGGGGGCATGACCAAGTTTCCGCACAATTAGCCGATGCATCACGGTGTGAATGCAGGGCTTTCGAAGCCGCGTTTCCGGCGGCATCCGGACTGATGTGCGCCGTTGCTCTGATCAAGAACGCACTTCGAAGATCACGTTGAACGGCGTCCTTGGCTAGCGTCCATGTTGGCTCAGAAGCGGTGCTCCTGTGCCGGCGCAGTGCCGGAAATACGCAGACGGACCTGTGGGGAAGCACTTGCTTAATTGGCCAAACAGTTCGCGGATGTGGAGATGTCCGCTTTGGGTCATTCTCGACAAAGCCAGCCGGTCCAGTCTGGCATCTGATGTCTGCTTTGATCTGAAAGTGACGAACGCGCTGCTTTGCAGCGAAATGACGCGATGGGCCATGACCGGACATTTCGTCGGTCACAGAGTGCGAGCACCCGCTAGCTGTTCCGAATAATTGAGACTAGATTAACGTTCTGCGCGTGCGACACGATCGGCTAAGTTCATTCGGCCGCGAGTTCCGGACGAAGCCATGATCTCGGATTCCGTGCCTCTGATGACGGCTATCGATCTCCTGATCATAGCAGTTACCGTCTATGGCATATGGCGTTGCCGACTGATCAGTCATGGAAAGCGCTTCGAACGGCCGCGAATCAGCCTGCTGCTCATCAACTTGGGACTGCTGGCTGTTGCTTTATTTTATGCGGCCGACCTAGCGACCATGTACGTTCTTCCGATGGTCACTGGGATGGATGAAGCAAGGAAGGCCATGGAGGCTCTTCATCGCGACCTCAACTGGCTGGTCATTCTGTTCGCGATGATTTCCATGTCTATCGGCTTCATCGAACTTCTCGTCGAACTTCAAAGACTGGAGGCGAGAGTGCGTCGCCTGATCGACGCCAACATCGTCGGTATCTTCATCTGGGGTCCTAACGGTCGGCTCGTTGACGCGAATGAAGCCTTTCTCCGCATTACTGGATACAGCCGCGACGATCTCGTCTCCAAGCGCCTGGGTTGGACGGAATTGACTCCCGCCGAAACGCGCAGTGTCGACGAGCAACGCTTGGCCGAGCTAAAGGCGACCCGAGTGGTCCATCCCTACGAGACAGAATACGTCCAAAGGAACGGTGGCCGCGTGCCGGTACTGGTCGGAATGGCGATGTTCGAAGAAGCGTCAGAGGAAGGTGTTGCCTTCGTGCTCGACCTGACCGCTCAGAAGAGAGCCGAACGGGCATACACTCAGGCACAAATGGAACTCGCGCACGCGAACCGCGTCGCAACGATGAGCCACCTGACGGCATCGATTGCCCACGAAATCAAGCAGCCGCTCGCAGCGGTCGTCGCTTGCGCCAACGCCGGCTTGAATTGGCTCCGTGCCCAACCGCCAAATCTGGACGAGGCCCGGCACGCGTTCGATGCTATCGTACAGGCGGGCGTCGGGACCAGCGACGTCATCGACCGGACACGCGCGCTGGTCAAGAAGGCCCCTCCGCGAAGGGACGCATTGGCTATTAACGAAACGATCCTCGAGGTCGTTGCACTGACCCGACACGAAGCGGCCAAGAACCGTGTTTCCGTTCAGACGCAGCTCACCGAGGGGCTGCCGCCTGTTCAAGGGGATCGAGTCCAACTGCAGCAAGTCGTCCTCAACCTGATTATCAATGCGATCGAAGCGATGAGCGGCTCAGACGAAGGGACGCGACAGCTGCTAATCAACACGGACAGAGTCGACCAGAAAGAAATACGAATCGCGGTGCAGGATTCGGGCCCCGGCATGGCGCCCGAGAGCATCGATCGCCTCTTTGAATCCCTTCTACACGACCAAGTCGAGCGGTTTGGGAATGGGTCTCTCGATCTGCCGCTCAATCATTGAGGCGCACGAGGGACGATTGTGGGCAACCGGGGCCGAGCCCAAAGGGGCCGTTTTTGCCTTCACGTTGCCTGTGCGCCCGGGCAATCGGTTGTGATCCGCGTGCGCCGTCTCTGATTACCATCCGCGCAGAGCGCGGGCCGACGCGAAGGCCCGATACGGGTCAAAAGCCGTAATACTTGCGGCGAGCGAATCGAGTCCGGTTTGCCTCTGAGAGCGGACCACATCGCGACAGATCAAATCTGTCGCAATGGGCCAAGAGGCGACCTAGCGCGTTCGGGTTCAGCTCGGATCGAATGGCGGGTCGGCAGACTTGGCTTCCTGCCACCACCACACCTGAACGCAACTCCGGATTTCCGAAATTTCTATTGCAGGCATCCTGCCCCCATCTGCAAATGGCGATGTCTTTCCCTCTCTTACCTCGGTCCGGCGTCCCGTCGGCGACGTGGCGCACGACAAATCCACCGTAATGCCGGGGTCATGGTCAAGGACGGCGGCGCGTCGGGACGCGCAACCTCGATTGGTCCAACGGCGGCAACGGGTTTAGAAGTCTCTGTAGAGGCGGCTGGTGGCATTCGTCGCTACGGTATCACGCGGCGGCAATAACGATCGTCTATCGACTCTATGGCGAGAGGTGATTTCCCTCGCCGGCGTTGCAAGCTCATTCTTGTCGGGTGGTGGATATCTCGATGAATGCCGGAGCGACGAAGCGGTCAGGCTTCAGTCGTCCCGCCCCCCATATTGATGATGGAGGTGAAGATGCTATCCTGGAGAACGCTGTCGATTTTGACGCTGCTGCTCCTGATCGGCATCGCGGTCTGCGCCGACAAGGCAGCGGCGCTCCCGGTGCGTGCTGACCTGTCCGCTGACGAGCAAAAGATTCGCGAGTTGGGCCAGAAATGGGATGCGGCGGTGCGGGCTAAAGACGCGGTCGCCTGCGCGGGATTCTATGCGTCCGACGGTGCGATGCTCAACGCCAATGCGCCACTCGCGCGGGGCACTGTGGCCATCACCGCCGCCTGGCAGAGACTGCTCAGCATGAGGAATGTCAACCTGACCTTCGCCTCCACTCAGCTCATTGTCTCGAACGATGGCGACATGGCTTATGACGTCGGTACTTATGAGCTGAGCTTCGACGACAATAAAGGAATGGTGAAAGACGTCGGCAAATACGTTACCGTTTGGACGAAGGTCGGCGGCGAGTGGAAAGTAGCCGCCGACATCTCCAACAGCGATGGCGCGATGAAGTAAACAGAATTCCGGAGCATAGTCATTCGTAACGGAGGAGCCACTGAACGATTGACGAAGCCGTGTACTCATAAATTCCGGCGGCGGGGGTTACGACGGTTGATGTCCGGTGTACCCTCGGAAGCGGCGGAAGAGCAAACATTCGCGAAGGTCCGCAATGGGTCAATAACGGACGACGGTTCGAACCGGCAGCACGTCTGGTTTCTCCCCAACATCGGACGTCATTCGGATATGCGTTGTTATGGAAAAACTGGGCCAGTGAATGACCACAAGGCTTTCCTTCGCTATTGAAACTTCGACAATTCGGATCTTACTTAGAGGCCCGCCGGCGACGATCCGGACTCACTCGGATCGATTCTATTCCTCCGGGATCAAAAGGTGGCTGCTGTATCCGCGACCTTCGCGCTTGCTGCAAGTTTGTTGAGATCACCGCGTTCGCACCGCGCGGAGCTAACAAGGGTTTTGATCCTTGAGTGTCGCGAAAGCAACCTAGCCACTGTGAGAAGCGCCAGCGCGGCGATTCCGGTCATGGGAGCAGATGATGTCGCCAGCGCAAATCCGACGTGGGTGACCACGAGATAGAAGCGAATAAGGATTACTCTATACCGATTGAACATTGTTTACTCCCCAAAAAGACGATGGGCGGGCGGGAAAGGCGTCCGCCGAACCATTCAATGGTCCGATCCAACTGCGTTTTTGGGGAGTTGACGATGGCGCAAAGCCCCCATCGATTTGCGCGCCTCCAAACGCATTGGAGTCACGCTCACCCGAGAGGGTCAAGACAGAGCTTATGCGATAGCTTTACTGTCGAGACGGAGTGCCTAGCGCTGAGAGACGTCGCAGCTAGAATTGAGTTTCTTCGAACTCAAGATTTCGACGACCGAGCCATCGGCACCGATCGTTCTAACCGGGCTCGTGCCGTTCTCGCGCGCAAAACCAGACATGACGAGGCACTTCAGCGCGTCGCCCTGCCTGTAGATCGGAATGACCGTGCGAAAGGCGCCTTGAACCAGGCTCACTTGGTAGAATAACGTACTGCCTTCAAATTTCCAGACAACCTCACCGCCACGAGCGTTCTTTTTCTCCTCACCCAATTCGAAGGTAAGACTACCCGCGATCGGTGAGCCAATCGGATTGTCGTTCTTATCGAAACGCTTCTGCTCACGCTCGACCTCAATCGAGTCGTTGGAGAGAACCTTGATCTTCAAGGCCTCGGTGACATGCGCAACGAACACTGATCCATTCTTCAGTCTGACTGCGTTCTCATATGAAGTTTTCGTCGAGACAACCGATGCTTCCAGCTCTCGAAATTCGATGGGGATGCGACTTTCGTCCGGAGGCAGAGGAGCAATGTCGGAAATTGGGCCGCCGGCAACTCTTTCTGAACTAGGCTTAGGCGACTTCGAAGCTGGATTGGGCACTGCTCGATTCGATGGAGGCGAACGTTCTGCGTCAGAATCTGCACCCATTGCCTTCATGACGCATCTTCGCACCACAGGCGAGGCAGTTGAGCGACACCTTTCCAGATTTTCTGGACCTCCCCCAAGCCTCTGCATGCAAGCTTGAACTATCGGCCGCCCCAGGCTCATTCGACAATTTGCTATAGCCTCTTCGCGGTTTGCGGCACCAGCTTCCTGACAACATAATGTTGCCGCCGCGATCATCAAGAAAGCTCGAAGCGCCTTGGGTCTGCAAACCTTAATCACTGTGCGCCCCCTCAACATCAGCAGTAACGTTTGCCTTTCAGCTCAAAGCACTTGTCCGGGATTGCGACGCTCCCCGGGGCAACCGGCAATCTCGAGGATGAGGACGGCTTGCACCCGCCCGTGCCGGCACGCAGGCTGCCATCCTGACACCGCTCCCCATCGAGTGTTTTGATTATAGCTTCGGCCTCGGATCGATATTGGCTGGTGGGAAACTGACGAATGAATTTAAGTAGATCTTTGACGCTAGATTTATCGAGAAAATTCCAGGCCGCCTCATCCGCGGTATTGGCTGGTTCAGCCTGGCCATTCAGATAGATGCGCTCGGCGCCGAGCGATCCATAGGTGTAAGGCTCCTGACGATGATTGGTTGCTTTCAAAACATCGTCGCGAATTGTTCGCAGTAAGAAGTTGATCTCGAGATTTTGCTGTTCGATGTGGGCAAGCAACGAACTGGCAAATGGGCTATTTCGCCCTGCCCCATCTTCGGCAAGCGTTCCCTGTTTGGCGGAATAAGCGACGACGGTCGAGCCCACGGGCTGCAGGTTGTTTAGTCCCCGCCCGATCGCACGCGATGCAACGGTTCGCTTCATGGTGTTTTCAAAGTTGTTTGCTCGGCACGCGTCCAGAAATACAAGCCTTAACCTCTTGGCACCAGCAACAGCCTGAAGAACTCTCGCGAGCGGAACAGCTTCGTCTTCCACGTGGGTGTCGCGATCGAGCTTTGCGTCGATCGGAACCAGGAAGTTGCTGCCATCGATCTCAATGCCGTGCCCCGCATAGAATACGATGGCAATGTCTGCTTCGAGAGCCTCATCCTCGAACGCCCGTAGCGCCCGCAGGAACGCTAACCGGTCCGCATTCATCGCGATCGACACCTTGAAACCAACGCGCCTGAACGCCTCTCCGATATCAGAAGCATCATTCGGCGGATTAGAGAGTGATGCCACGTATCTGTAGCTGCCGTTTCCGACGATCAGCGCTACCCGCTTCGGAACGCCAGCCTCGGCTTTCGCAAGTTCAGGAAATTGAAAGACGACCAACAATACGAAAAGGGCAAAACGAAAAACGATCGGCATGGAAATGTCCTGGCTACTTTCTGCTTTTCTCCGCTGCTACTCGCTTGATCAGCAGAAACAGGTCACGAGCCGCTTCCGGGTTTGAACGTTCGAGCTCGTCCAAATCGGGATCGACAACCGATTCATCTCGCGACTGCAGACTCTCCTCAGATCCTGTCGAACGCGAGCCAACCCGGTTCTGCTGCATCAGATCAAGCGCTTGCCGGACCGCTTGTGGGTGCGATTTCATCAATGTTTGAAGGGTTTGATTACGGTCAATGATGCTCAGTTCGGCCTTGGAGAACGATTGATCGGACGCCGACCTTGCATTGCACGGAAGCGCAACCTGCAGGGCAACAAGGAATATGAGAGCTGCCGATTTGGTCATGGGTGTTTCAGCCTCACTAGATTGATGCGCAAATCCCGGACAACGCGCCCGTACACGTCTTCCATTTTCCCGTTTGATCTAACTATAAAGGTGCCATACGGGGTTTTCTCGCGATGTAGAAAGCCAGCCTTGGCCGCACCCACAACCAGCTTTCTAGTGGTCTCTACTGACATAATAGTAACCAGCAAGCGGCCAAGGTTCGATTGATCGATTGCTCCGGCCTGATCCTTCCAGTTCTGGATCAGTCTCGGCAGAGTGTCGGATGTAAAGATGGCGAGAAGCAACCTGTCGCGCTTCAATCCAATTCGCCGCATCTTCGAATCATCACGAGTAAGTTCGGTCAGATATGCATTGTGAGCTTCGGCAAGATTTCTAATGTCATCGCTGGTTTCAATCTTGCGGGCCTTCAATAAATAGAAGAATTCACTGAACTCATACATCGCATCACTTCTGAGGAGCTCGAGCACCTCTTCATCGCGACTTTCGCTCGCTGCGCAAAGCTCCTGCTGAAATTCTTGGCGCGCGCGGCGAAGCTCCCCGATCAACTCGAGATCAGCGGTGATCTCTCGCTCGGCAGTCCAGTCTAACAGCTTTCCGGTGCCCGCTTTTGAAACCACCGGCATCGCCCCCTCCAAATCATTTGGAGCCTACAAATTGCACTGGAGCTCTCCAAATTCCTCGTCTCTTTTTACCGCGAAAAACCCGAGCATAATCCACTCATCGTCAATCGACGACATCAAACATACAGGAGAGAGCCATGAACATCACCGCGAAGAACCTCGCCACCGCCGCCAGCCTCGCCCTCTTCGCGATCGGCGCGGCGTACCTAGGTACCTCTGCCGTTGTCGCCCATCCGAAGGTCACCGTCCAGTCCTCCGCGCTTACCGTGGACAACCAAATCCGAATCCATGGCAAGGCCGACCGGAATGGCTTTGGGCACCTGTACCTGCTCTCGGCTTCGGGCAGAGCTTTCGTGGTCCGGGAGAACGTGCCGATCGCGCCCAAGGGCGATCTCGAGTGGAATGTGACCGGGCCCTCCAGCGGAAGCCACTCGTTCGGCAAGGATCGGGTCATCTTCGTAACCACAAAGTCCAAGATAAACGGCTTTGCAGGTGAAACCTCCGTGCGAAAACAGTACTCGCTGGATGTCGATGAAGCCGCGTTTCGCCGGGCGCTCAAGGCGAAGACCGATCGGCTGGCGAAGAACGAATGGTCGGTTGCCGAAGCCACCGTCGTGACCGTCAAGTAAGCGAGTTGCCTTTTCCGTGGTAGTTGCAATACCCTGGAGACCTGCTCATTAAGCAGGTCTCCGCTTTGAGAATGATCATGTTAAAACGTTTTCATTGCTTCGCTGTTCGTGATGGGCTTCTCACCCGCGCTGGGTGATGGCCGTCCAACCGGAATAGCAAACAACATCGACTACGAGACCACGTACCGCAACCTTCTTCCCGAGACGGAATCGACGACGCGGGGAGGCGATCCCATCTATCGAATCGTTGGCGGCAAACCCGCGCGGCCCGGAGCCTGGCCGAGCATGGTGGCGTTGATCTTTCGCGATCGCCCTATTTGCGGCGCAACGGTCATCGACAAGTACTGGGTTCTTACAGCGGCTCACTGCGTCGCCAACCGAGATATCGCCGAGTTCGAGATCGAGGAGGGTACGGTCGAACTCAACACTACAGGTCGACGGATATCGATCGCAGACATTGTCATCAACCCGCGATATCGCGGCGGTCCGCCCACCAACGATACTGCGCTGTTAAAGCTTAAAACGGCTGCGCTTTCGCCACTACAGACGCTACTGCGCGGGCAAGCTCGCGACACCATTCCTAGGGAGGGCGATTTAGCCACCATCGTTGGGTTTGGAAGGATTCTTGCGCGTCCGGCGCAGGCAGGACAAGGCCAGACCGGAATGGCCTCAAACCGCTTGCTTCAGGCTGACGTCCCCATTGTTGGGACGGCGCGATGCCAGAGCCGCTACGGCGAAAGCCGCATAACGGCGGCGAATCTCTGCGCGGGCTTCGAGGACGGCCAGTCTGACGCCTGCCAGGGCGACAGTGGAGGCCCTCTGCTTTACCGAGGACTACTCGCGGAAACGATCCAGATCGGAGTGGTAAGTTGGGGTGCAGGATGCGCCCAGCCGAGATCGTATGGGGTCTACGCCTCCGTGGCCAATGCGGAGGGCTGGATACGCGAACTCGTCCCAACCGCCAAGTTCGCTCAAGCCTCGGACGAAGGCACCGGGAGTGGGACGGCTTTGTCTTCCGTTCCCGCCTACCTTAGCCAGGCTCTTGCAAAGATCCTCGGAAACACTCAGGCGTCTAAGCCCAGCACTCTGGCTCAGCTCTCGATCGAACTTCTCTCTGGCCCAAGCGCGCGTCTCGGCGACTTGATCCAGCTCCGTGTCATCAGCTCCATCGATGGAAATTTGGTGGTTTTCAACCGCGACCCTGATGGAAAGACTTATCAAATTTATCCCAACAAGTTCATCAAGAACGATGTAGCCGGCAAAATCCGCGCAGGTGCAGCCCTGATCTTGCCCGACCAGGCAGACAGCTTCCGTCTTCGCGCCACACCCCCTCTCGGCAAGAATACGCTCATCGCTGTGGTCCTGCCGCCGCAGACCCCGATCGACGATCTAACAAAACTAAACGATGACTTGGGCGTGATAGCCGATCCAAAATCGTTGTTTGATTCGCTTGCGGATCGCGAGGTGAAGACTCGCGGGATCAAAGTCGAACCCGTTGCCCCCATCAATCGCGCGATCGCGCAATTGACCTATGAGTTGGTTAAATAAGTACCCTTTTGGAGGTTTTAATGAGCTACATCAGCACAGTTTCGGCCATTGCCTTTTGCGCCTCGTTTGTTTTGGCTTCCTCTGCATTCGCAGACGACCAACCGGGCGATCTTGAGCGTGATCTAGTCGCGTCCCAGAAGATTTTTATCGAGGCAACCAAGACGCAAAGGCAGACGATCAAGGTCGTTGCGCAAACCGATCGTCCGAATGCCACTTATAAGGTGGGCGACAAGATGAAGCTCACCGTCAATGTCGACAAGGATGCTTATCTGTACATACTGAATAAGGGGACGAGCAAGGCTACCACCTGGCTTTTTCCCAACGCATATCACAAAGAGGCCTTCGTCAAGGCTGGGAAGAGTCGGATCCCCGCGGATGCGGACAAGTGGACGATCGATGTCCGCGGGCCAGTAGGTAAGGATGTTCTCTACATCTACGCCTCCACCTCGCCGCTGCCGGAGAAGCATCGCAAAACTCTGCTCTCGGATTGGCAAAACGGGAAGGCCTTTGCGAATCTAGATCGATCGGACGACGAGTTCTTGCGAGACCTCGCCGCGGCACCTGCCGAGTCCCAGGGGGCAGCATTAGTCATTGTTACGGTGGCAGCGGACAAAAAGTGACTGCCGCTGGACGCCTAGTAAGACTGGCTTCCTTATGAGCAAGCTGCGCGTTTGTAGAAAAGCGTTCTTACTCGTCCTCGTCCTTGCCGCCCTATGTCTGACATGCATGGTCACACGGAGCGAGGCTTCCGACGACTGCGACAAGAATTGGGGTGAGTTCTACAGCGCGCGTGCTCACCTCAAGCTTGCGGATTTCCGACGGAAGGTGATCGAGGCTCTTGATAATGCGTCCTGCTCTTCGGAACAGCGGCGGACGATTGCTCAAGACGCTGTCCTGGCGCATATCGAAATTGCCTCGCACCTTCCGCTCGATCAGCGGCTAGCCATCTATGAGTCCGCCACCCGCTTCGGGCGGCCCTGGCAGCTTCTCGAGGTCATGGGGTTGTTGTTGCAGACCAAACGCCAGGATGCAGAGCAGGATTTTTCTGGAGCGAGCCAGCTGTTCCAGGAGGCGCTGGTGGACGTTCAAAAGGCGCAAGCGGGTGCGCTCGCAACAGATGAGGACGTTCTGAGAATCTTTCATCTTGCACAGCAATCGCGTTTTCTGTCGCCGGTATTCGTACGGGGTTCCAATTTCGGAATCGCTGCTCGCGGTATTGAGGTTCAATCCACGATTGTCCCCATCCAGTTCATTCGCGATAGCGCTACAATGACGGCGCTCGGAGCAAAATACGCCGGTGAGTTGATCGCGTATCTGCGGACCAAGCAGCTCCCCAAGCTGCTCATCATTGGTCATACCGACCATGACGGCTCGGACTCCTACAATTTGGCGCTCTCCCGAAGAAGGGCGGACGCAGTGAGGTCCTTTTTGATGACGCGCGGCTACGGACCTGACCGCATAACGACCATCGGCAAAGGCTATCACGAGCCGATCAGACTAGAAAACGCTGAGAGCTTTGACGACGATCAGATAAAGCAACTGTTACGTCGCGTTGAGGTACAGATCGTTCGTTGAACCAATGGCGTTCCGACGAGCAAGATCCCAGGCGCAAGCACAGGACCCGACCAGATCGAGGCGCGAGCAGTTCACTAACCGGAGCAGTTGCCGGCGTGCTTTACGCGAATATATTAAAAGAACATTTTGGACCGTGGCGCAGTGGACCAGTTTCAATGCTACGGTTCGGTTTCAGAGCTTGCGGTTTCGGTGGCAACGTATCATGGCTGCCACATGGCGCCCGACCTGGGTTGGGCCACGCATGTTGGGATTATTGAAATCGAAGCAATTCGGCATCGCACCGCTGGCTGTCGCAATTTTTGCACACCTTGCTACTTGCTCCCAGTTCTGCGCAGGCCGAATTCCAACAACGCGTAGCACTCATAGTTGGCAACGGGACCACCGCGTGGCTTCCCTCGCTAATCCTTCAAACGAGCGCAGCCGACTTGGAAGAAGCATTTCTGCGAATAGCCTTTGAAGTAAGTCGTGTATCTAACGCCGATCGCTCTGATTTTCTCCAAGCGCTAGGCGCGTTCGAAGACAGGGCCTCGGAAGCTGATATCGCCTCATTTTCTATGCGGGTCATGGTATCGAGATTGACGGCGGCAATTATCTAATCCCCGTGGACGCAAAGCTGGAGCAAGACACAGATGTGAAGGACGACCTAGGGTCTTGCAGGCGGTGCGGGAGGCAAAACGTCTAAGGCTTGTGTTACTTGACGCCTGCAGGACGAATTCATTCGAAACCAGAATGAAAAGGAGCTTCGCGGCCCGCGCGATCGGCCGCGGCCTAAGTTGCTTATTCGTGCGGGGATTTGCACAAAACGCTGACGTAAAGCGGGTAGTTTGCTGCGGCCAGTGCAAAGCCACCGAACTGTCCGCACAAGGCGACTTCCTTCCGGTCTGCAGGCGCGGACGCGTTGCCGTCAGATGATTCGCCCATCCTTCGTTATGGAAGAACTAGCCCTTTGAGTGACTAGGCGAGTATTCGAGACGTCCGCGCACTCCGGCACCCTATTGTCCGCACCCACCTCAGAACCAGACACCGGCGCCGCCGGTCGAGAAGTCGGCGAAGGGCCAGGAACGGACGTGTCGGTGACCGAACTGAGCGCCGGGAGTCCGCCATTCAATACGAGCACAATGGATTTGCAGCCCGGACCTCCAAAGAACACACCCTCGCGCAATTGCGCCCGCACTAAGCTGCCTCGACCTTATCTTCATCAATTGGCTCAACGACGATCGGCAAAGGATGCGTACCGCGTTCATGGATGTGCGCCGCCGCTGTGCGGTCTATGGCCAGGCTGAGAACTTCAGGTCGACTGTAGTGGCCGCGCGAGTCCATGAGCTGCTTGCGCCGATCGATCAACGCGAAATCGAGATCGGCAATCACCTGACCTTCACCGGAACGGAGGGCTTCGCCGATCAATTCACCTTCGGGCGAAATGATTGCCGTGAAGCAGCCGCCGGAGATTGGTCCCATGCTGCACCCGGTGTCCTTCATGATCTGCGCTTGCTGTTCGCTATCCAACCACGCTGTTGCGTTGACGACGAAACAGCCGGCTTCAAGGGCGTGTTGACGGATACTGACTTGTGTCTGCTCGGCAAATCGGTCACCTGCGAATGAACCCGGATACATCGCCGAATGGATCTGCTCGCCGTCCGCCATCAAAGCGTAGCGCGCCAGCGGATTGTAATGCTCCCAGCATGCCAACTGGCCGATACGACCGACGGCGCTGTCCACCGCGCGCAACCCGGAGCCGTCGCCCTGGCCCCAAATCATGCGCTCATGGAAAGTGGGACTGATCTTGCGACGGCGCTGGATTAGGTCGCCGTCTGCGTCGAACAACAATTGCGTGTTGTAGAGCGTGCCGCCGTCCCGCTCATTGACGCCTATCGACACGACCATCCTGGCCCGCCTCGCAGCCTCGGCGATAGCCTCTGTAGTGGCCGAGGGTACCGTTACCGCCTGATCGAGCAGCCTGAGGTGCTCCTTGCCGGTTCTGATCTCGAAAGGGGTCTGCACGAATGAGAAATAGGGATAATACGGCACCACCGTTTCGGGGAACGTGGCGAACTGAGCCCCCAGCTTGGCGAGTTCCCCGATCTTCTGAATTACTTTTTGCACCGTTCCTTCCCGGCTGTAGAGCACGGGGCTGATCTGTACGGCAGCGGCTTTGACGATAGTCATGCTGTTCTCCACGAATGCAAATTGAATCGATGCGACCGCTGCTCATACCACTTGCTGGAACGACACCTTTGAATTACGCGCAAAACGGAGAAAGAACCCCTGCATCGCTTGATCGGCTCTGGTGCGGGCTTTGGCGAACGCATCAGGACCAAGGGCCGAGCCTTCAACGGAGAAGAACGTCAGGTCATGCAGGCCGATGGTGCTCAGGATAGCTTTCAGATACGGCGTGAGAAAATCCGGCTGGTGCGTGCGCTCGCCAGAAAATCTTCCGCCCGAGGACACCGCGACAAAGACTGGACGGTCGCGCAGTGCGCCCAGTTTTCCTTCGGCAGTCACGTTGAAAGTGCGACGGACTCGAACGACGTGATCGATCCACGCCTTCAGAGCGACGGGCACCGTGAAGTTATGCATTGGAGTTGCGATGACCACGAAATCCGCGCTCTCCAGTTCCTGAATCAGTTCTTCTGACCGGGACATGGAGCCCTCGGCAAACAGTTCCGCGGACGATCGCTCGGTGCTGCCAAGAGCAGTCGCGTAGCTTTCATCGAGATCGGCGATGGCGCGGCCGATCGGTCGAATGATGACGGTTGCCGTGGGCTCGCTATCCAGCAAATAGTCGATGATTTTTTGAGATAATCTGTAGCTCTCCGATGCCTGTCCGCGGGGGCTGCAAATCAAATGCAGTATTTTCATCATCTGCTTTCCAATCGCTGCGGTCTAACTCTGTTCATCAACGATAAGCAATTGCAGCCTGCATCCAAGGGCCATAAATGAGCTTTGCGAGTGGTCCATGATTGCCCGTGCGATAGTCTCGGCGTTGCAGCCCGCGAGAGGTGGAGACCGATCCGAGCCGTTGTGGCATAGTAGGTTTCGTTCCTCCACAGGTCGGATCGGGCCATGCCTGCCGTGAAACCTGAAAAAATCTCCCCGCTTGATCCAACGGCGGCCGCACCGTTCTACCGGCAAATTTACGATCGGTTTCGCGACGCTATCGCAACTGGAATGCTGAAGCCTGGTGACCGCATTCCCTCGGCGCGGTCGCTGACCAAGGAATTGGGGCTGGCCAGAGGTACCATTGAAACTGCTTATTCCTTGCTGGCCGCGGAGGGGTATATCGAGGCACGGGGGCAGGCAGGGACCATTGTCAGCCCGGAGCTCAAGCCGCGAACGGCCATTACTGGCCCGGTGCCGCTGCCGAATCCCAACATCGATACTGCCAGTTTTCGCCCGGATTCCATCCTGCCGTTCCAGATGGGCTTGCCGGCCTTGGATGCGTTCCCCCGCAAGATCTGGGCGCGCCTTGGCGCGCGCAGTGTGCGAGCCATGCAGCCTTCTAATATGATCCATCCTTCTGTGTACGGCCTGCCGCTGCTGCGTGCGGAAATCGCCAGGTACCTCCAGGTTTCGCGGGGACTCAGCTGCTCGCCATCACAGGTGTTCGTTACCTCGGGATATCGTCAAACTGTTGAACTGATTGGTCATGCCCTATTGAAAGCGGGTAATCGCGTCTGGCTCGAAGACCCCGGCTACCCGCCCACACGGGAAATATTCAACCGTATGCACATTGAAGGCGTCTCCGTGCCGGTCGACGGGGAGGGCATGGTTGTTTCCGATGCCGTCAAGCGGGCGCCCCGGGCGCACGCGGCGGTGGTCACACCTGCGCATCAGAGCCCGCTCGGCATGTCCTTGTCGTTACCCCGGCGCCTCGCGCTGTTGGACTGGTCCGCGCGAAACAAGGCATGGATCATCGAAGACGATTACGACGGCGAATACCGCTATGTCAGCCGCCCGCTCCCTGCGTTGAAGAGCCTCGATCGTGATGGGCGGGTGCTCTATGCTGGCACGTTCAGCAAGGTGCTATTTCCAGGCATCCGCCTCGCCTATCTCGTGGTGCCGGAAGGGCAGGTCGAGCAGTTTGAGCAGGTCACTGAAAGCCTTTCGGCGGGCTGTCCCGGGCTGACGCAAACCATCGTCACTGCATTCATCGGTGAGGGACATTTTGCACGCCATATCCAGCGGATGCGAAAACTCTATGCGGAGCGTCGGGAAGCGACCGCGGCAGGCCTGGAAAGCGTGCTGGGAAAATATGTGCGCATAGATTTGCAGCCCGGGGGCATGCACCTGATCTTGCGTCTGCGAGGCAACCGTTCAGACCGCCGGCTCGTTGCAAGCATGCGGGAACAGAATCTGTACGCGGAGGCGCTCACGGACTGGACGACGCGTAACGACGGAGTTTCGGCCCTTCTTCTGAATTTTACGAATATTGACTCTCGGCGCACGGCCGAAAATTTCGGACGGCGCATCTTAAAATTGATGTAACGGCAGTTTGGGCCCGATCTTCTGGAGCCTGGAATCATGGCCCAGCTACAAAGGCCGATCTTGGACCTTCTTGAATAGGCCAAGATACGAGACGATGGAATCCTTCAACCAGATGAGGATTTCAATCATGAACAAGCGCATCGATTACGCCAAGGCTTCACCGGAAGGCTTCAAGGCTTTCGGAGGTGTCTACGTCTATCTTCAAAAAAGCGGCCTTCCAAAGCAACTGGTCAATCTCGTGTACCTGCGGGTGTCGGAGATCAATGGCTGTGCCTACTGTATCGATATGCACTCCCGCGATCTGCTCAAGTCTGGCGTCGCCGCAGACAAGCTCGTGCTGGTGCCTGTATGGCGCGACGCAGGGGATGTCTTTAGTGAGCGCGAACGCGCTGCGCTGGCTTGGACCGAAACTGTGACGCGGGTCGCCGAAACCGGCGTTCCCGATGCCGACTATGAGGCCGCCGCTCGCGAATTCAGCGACAAGGAACTTGCTGACCTCACCTATGCGATCGGCTTGATGAGCGCGTTCAATCGATTGGGAATTTCGTTCCGCTCGATCCCTGCCGCCGCCAGTAAGGCTTGAGGCGCCATCAGCAACGCGTCGCGCACGGAGATTCGTCCATGCGCATCCGGGCCCCTCACGAGCGCCGCCAGGCCGTAACCCCGGCGACTAGCGAATGGATTGACCCACATGGCATGGATGATATTGGTCTCCGCCGGCCTTCTCGAGATCGGATTCGCCTTCGGTATGAAGTGGTCCGCAGGATTCACGCTGCTGATACCCGCGGTGTTTACGGCTGCCACCGGTTTATCGAGTGTCTTTCTTCTCTCGCAGGCGCTCCGCACACTTCCCGTAGGAACGGGGTACGCCGTCTGGACCGGTATCGGCGCCGCCGGTACCGCGGTTCTGGGTATCGCAGTGCTGGGCGACTCTGCGTCGCCGGCGCGGATGCTTTGCATTGCTTTGATTGTGGCAGGCGTGATCGGATTGAAACTTGTTTCCGCAAACTAAGGATGCCGCTGGAGGCGTTCAGGGGGTGACCATTCTCTTGCGGCAGCAAGCCCCAGTGTCCGGTTTGGGTCCAAAAGCGGCGGTGCATCCCAGCATGGACAGGCGTCCGGTCTGCCACCGACAGCCGACGTAACAACGGCTTGAGCGTTGGTCGGCTCGGGGCCAGAAGCAGACCAGCTCGCGCAATGGCCCGTTTCGCGTGGTCTTTCAGCCTACGGATGCGCCTGCCTTTGCCCGGCTGATTCCGAGGACCAGAATGCGATGCAACAGGTCGGGGTAATCAAGCCCGTCATACCGAGCGGCTGTAGCGAACTCCTGGCTCTTCGCTATTTCAGGGTTGGGATTGGCTTCGATGAAATACGGAGTGCCGTCGGCAGAAAGGCGAAAGTCGATGCGTGCGTATCCATCGAGCCCCAGCGTCCGGTAGATGCGTTTCGCCGTTCGCTGAATGCCGGCGGATACCTCCGGCGCAAGGTCCTTGGCCGGCCCATCTACAATTCCGACGCGTTCCTGATAACTCGGATCGTGTTTGGCCTTTTCGGTGGCTATCTGCCGTGCCCCCTGACCGCCCATGCTGCCGAACTTCAATTCCCAGACCGGCAGAACGCGCAGCCGATTGTTGCCGAGCACGCCGACATATAGTTCACGTCCTTCGATGTACTGTTCGGCGATGGCGGCAGTACCGAGCCGCTCGTGAACGAACGCGACGCGCTCTGCGAGCTGCTCGTCCGTATCGACGATGGATGCTTGCGAGATTCCGAAGGACCCATCCTCGTTCAGGCTCTTGACGACCAGCGGCAGCGCAAGGCGCGCCGGCCGTTTGACCTTGTGGCGTATCGGAAACACGGCAAAGGCGGGCACCGCGATCCGGCGATGGTGCACCAGTGTCTTGGATAGATCCTTGCCGCGCGCCAGGATCAGGCCGCGCGGGTTACACCCGGTATACGGGATTTTCATCAGCTCGAGATAGCTGGCGATATGCTGGGCATACGCGGACGCATAGTGGAATTCCTCCAGCAACGTGAATACCACATGGGGCTTGAAACCTTCGATCTCGTCGCGCACCGGCTTGATTTCCTCCTGCACGCCGAGCGGGTGAACGTCATGGCCAGCCCCACGCAAGGTGCTCACGACGTCGAATTCCGTTTTCCATGCGTTGACTTCCCGCGCGGTGTATCCGTCGGTCGAGTCCGGGGGCACGCAGTCCGGATGCATCAGCACTAGAATGCGCAGACGTCTCATAGCGCGATCCATTTGCGCCGCGACGGGCCGAACAGCGCGTGCATGGTCTTGGCAGTCAACAGGACGGTGAAGTCGAGCACAAGCTTCCGTTCGGAGCCGGGGGCACGCAGATCGAGTTCGCGGCAGCGGGAGATCATATCGTCAAGAACGGCGTCGAGCGTAAGCTGGTTCTCGCCCGTCCACCGCGCAACCAGCTGTCTGATCTGGGCGCGGTGCCGTCTGATAAAAACCGAAGCCGGTTGCTGCCGCCGATGCCGTGGGTCAGCAGAGAACAGGCGGGAGAGGTCGCGGTCGTATGTCTTCGGTGGCTTGAAGGCGTAGAACGCCTGCTTTTTTTGGTAATGCTCGCCAAGCGTTTGACTGAGCTTATGCAGCGGATCGGTACGCTCGCGCGTCGTGACTGGCGGCCGCTTCCCTGCTATCTCGCCCATCAGCTCGTCGACATATTCAAGCTTCTTCAGCGCTGGCCAACCGGCATACCGTGTCCGCCAGTTCGACCGCGGCCGCAACCACACTGCAAAGGTTTCGGCGAAATCTTCGTCCGGATGGCTCTGCGCGTACCAGAGCCGAAGATGCTGGACATAACGCCGGCTAGCCGGATTGGGCCGGTAGTAGAGGGGGTAGTGTTTCGAAGACGGGCCGAACAACTGCTGCCAACGCCGGCGGCGTTGCAGCTGGTAGGCGTGCTGCACGGCATGGCCTGCCTCGTGACGGAGAATGGCCATGCACTCGGACCAGGTGCCACCCTCCACGTCGAGCATCATTTTCTTCTCGATCTTCATAAGTCGGGGATGGGCGAGATAGAATGGGATGGCGATGCCCGGCACATTTGCCGGACTAAACCATTCGCTCGATATCCATGCGTGTGGCCGCAGCCGGATGCCCCGCGCCTGAAGCTCTTCGTATAGAGTTCTGAGACAATCCTCGAGCCAGGTGTCTTCGACCGAAACCTTCAGGCTACTGAGGCGTTGCTCGAGCAACTGCTCGTCCGACAGCTTTTCCCAAGTATATTTCCGACGTGGCATAGGCATCCAGAAGCCATAAAAACGCACCTGGATGGTGTCATAGGATGCTGCTGGCAACAACCGCCGAGTCTTGGCGGCGTGCCGTTGTTCGATGGCCGCGTCGGCTTTGGGTCAAAAGCGCCGATTGGAAGGTCGACCAGTCACTTCCGATCGACCCCGATAAGCAGACGATTTCCGATCGTGCGCGGACTTCGCAGTCGGGCCATTTCCGGACTTCGCAGCAACGAAGGTCCAATTCCGCGATCATCACCGGGTACTGCCGGCGCCGGGGATAGCGCGACTAAGAGCACCTTTACAATAATCGTCCAGCTTGGCGGCAGCAGACCTCAGGCAAGACTCGAGGCGGCCCTGTCCGGGTTCGACGCTGGCACACTCTCGGTTGAGCCGCTCCCTGCATGTCTTGTCAACCGCACTAAGCCTAGCAAGTGCCAAGAGGCACGCATCTGAAAGTTCCTGGATGTGCTCTCGAAAACAGGCGCGGAGACTGTCTCGACCTGGCTGTATTCCGGCGCACAACCTCATCTCGTCCGCTGTGCAGGGTCCTACTGGCTTTTGCGCAGTCGCACTCGACGCCAACAGCATGAGGGCGACGCAAATCATCAGAGTGATCTTTATCATCGACGATTTCATCCTTGGGCGGCACCGCGGCTTCGTGTGCTCTCCGACATCGAGTTTCCGGAGGCGGCCGACGACTTGTGTTGATTTAGATCAACTCTTGCCCGCTTTGGGTCACAAGCGGCATTTGACGCCGCGCTGAGCGGCGTCCGGTCTACCCCGGTGAGCTGACGTGGCGATCTTCAATCCAGATTTCGGCCATGGGCCAACAGCGGAAATCAGATTGGGCGGTGCCAGACCGACCGCTGCCGACCCTTAGTCATTACATCCCGCTCGTATCTAGTGGGGTGCTTATGTTGGTTTTGTGCCCAAGTTGAGCACCTCTCCCGTGAATGCACGGCGCTCGCCATAGCGAGTTCTCAACGCTCATCTGGCCGGATCAGGTCGCGACCTTCCAACGGTCCCTGGAATCTTGTACTCGCCGCGGAGTTCATCCCATAACGCCGTGTCGCTGATCAGGACGACGTGGTAGTCGCCGCGGCCCGTGATCCCCGCATACTTCCCCGTGCCGCCAATGAACTCGAAGGTGCCGCGTAGCTCCGGCAGTTTCGCGTCTTTCAGAACGTACTTGGCAAAGACCTTGGACCCGTCGGCCTCTGTGAATGTCTTGTAGCCGCCGCTGGAAGTGCCAGCATCCGTCAGATCAACCACCTGATAGCGAGCTTTGTCGAGGAAGGGCTTGCCGTCTGCATTGAACACGGCGCCATCGTATTCGGTGACCGACACCGTATGGTCGGCCCGGTTTTCGAGCTTCACGCTCTTATTCGACAGGGTGACCAGAACGGCTCGACCGAACCATTGGCCTGCTTCTTCCGCCACAGCGGGGTCAGCGTTCACCGGGAACGCCAAAGCAAGTACAACACAACCCCACATCCGCGATGCATTGAGATGATACCTCATGGTTTCCTCCCAGATGGGTTGCAGGTTTACAGACTACAAATCTAGTCGGAGCAAATACCTCCATGATCGAGTTTCCACGATGCCGATCATACCACTCGTTCCAGGGAGGACTGCACAGAACGATTTTGCATAGTGCGTCTAATGGCCGCGTGATTATGCATCGTTCCGCTGGGCACCCCCGGAGGGGACGTCTGGCATTGTCTGGCGTGAAAGGCGTTGGCCGGGACCTTTCCTGTCGCGACGAGATAGGTTCGGATGGCTTGCATTAGTGCCAGAAACAGCGCCCACAAGACGAAGCCTGTCAGTGCGTAGCCCGTGTTAGACATGTCCCCCGAAGTCATTCCTGCCCGAACCGGTCAGGGACAATGCCGTAACGGGACGCCGGGCGATGGGCAACGTCCGCTGTGGGTCCAAAAGCACCGTCTGGAAGGTCGGCCAGTCACGTCCGGTCTCACCCGATAAGCGGACCATTTTAAAGTCCGCTCGCAGTTCGCATCAGGGCCAGAAGCGGTCATGCCCGAACTGCTCTGGTCGCGAGCGAGCCATTCCAGGGGCGCCGAGCGGAGCGCAGGCGAACCAATCCATCTCTGGTCCGGGCGCCGCGCTTCGAAGGCCGCTACAGAACAGCGCCCGTTTGTGCGCGGGCGGAACGGAGGCCCGTCGAGGTCAGAGAACAACCGATGATAGCGACGCCCGACGGGCGTGCGAGCCGCCGACACGTCACCGCGACCAATCTCAGAGGTGCTTCACCATCGAGCAAGCGCTCTCGCTCAGCGGCCGCGCCGCTTTCTCAGCCGGCACTGTGGCAAGGATCTTGAGATAATCGAACGGGTATCTGGATTCCGAGGGCTTCTTCACCTGCAGCAGATAATAGGGCCGCATCACACGCCCGTCCTCGCGCACCGTGCCCTTGGTGTAGAAGTCGTCGACCGGCAGTTCCTTCATCTTGGCGACGACTTTGGTCGCATCGGTCATGCCAGCTGCCGCCACCGCCTTGAGGTAATGCAACGTCGCCCCGTAGGTCCCGGCATGGATCATGCTTGGCGGTTTCCCGCCGTTGCGGGCGAGGAAGCGTTTGGTCCAGGCGCGGGTCACGTCGTCGAGGTCCCAGAAAAAAGTCTCGCTCGCGGTCAGACCCTGCGCCGCTTCGAGCCCAAGGGCGTGGGTGTCGGGAAACTGCAGCAGGAGCGCAGCCACGCGCTGGTCGCTGCTGCGGGTCAAGCCGAATTCCGCGGCCTGTTTGATCGCGTTGATGGTGTCGCCGCCAGCGTTCGAGAGCGCGACGATCTTCGCCTTCGAGGCTTGCGCCTGCAGCAGAAAGGACGAGAAATCGGCGGTATTGAGCGGATGGCGCACGGCCCCCACCACCTTGCCACCGGCGGCCACGACGAATGCTGAAGTGTCACGCTCGAGGGCATGCCCGAATGCATAGTCGGCGGTGATGAAAAACCAGCTATCCCCGCCCTGGTTCACCAACGCCTGGCCGATCGTCGCCGCAAGGCCGTAGGTGTCGAAGCTCCAGTGCACGCCGTGCGGCGAACAGGCTTTTCCGGAAAGATCCGACGTGGCGGCGCCGGTATTGATGTCAACGGCGTCGTGCGTGCGCGTCACCTCGCGCACGGCGAGCCCAACGGCCGAATTGGGAATGTCGAGGATGAGGTTGACGCCCTCGGTCTCGATCCACTGCCGCGCGATGTTGGCGCCGACGTCGGGCTTATTCTGGTGGTCGGCGAAGATGACTTCGACCGGCCGGCCCAGCACCTTGCCGCCGTAATCCTCGACCGCCATGCGCGCGGCGTGGACCGAGCCCATGCCGGTCAGATCCGCGTACAGTCCCGTCTGGTCGTTGAGGACACCAAGCTTAACAGGTTGCGAGACCGCGGAGGCGGTGAGCCCCACTCCCCACAACAGGAGCGCGAGCGTGGCGATAATGTTGCGACGCATGAAAACCCTCCCCTTGCTGTAGCGACCGCTGAACGCCGGTCGTCTTCATGATGGTACAGGGGAAGGGCATCACTGCAAAGCGGGCGCTGGCTTTTGCTTCCGCGCCGTTCATCAGCGCGGCATGGCAGCGATAGGGCGCGATGTCCGGTGCGGTCAATCGCGCCGGTTTCCCCCGCAGCCCGAGACTTCCGGTCTACCCCAAACTGCGGACATGTCTCCGCGCTGCGCAACCTGTCGCGAAGGGCCATTTTCGGACTCATGCACTGCAGCACACTGTCGAGCTATTCGATCATTTCGTCTGCACGGCCGGACATGACGGGGCGCGGAGCCCCTCAGGTCGAGATATGCGCTCGCTGCGCGAGCCCTTGGCCGAAGGAGATATTCTCGCCGGGCATCTCATAGATCAGAACGACGAGGTCGTCCGCCCTCACGCCGGCCTTCTCCACGACGAGCCGGTTCAGCGCGGCGAGCAACGCCAGGCGCTTCTCCTTCGGGCGACCGGAGATAAAGGTCAGCTCGAGGAGGACGAAGCGATCGCTGTACGTACAGCCGACGAAAGCCGGCGTGTGGACGAACTGTCCTTTCGGAAGAACGTGCGTGATGCGGAAGTAGTCCTCCGGCGGGACCGAGAGCACTTCCTCCAGTGCTGCCTGTACGGCCGTCCCGATTGCGGCGAGCTCGCTATCCTTGAACGCACCTTCGTGCACATGAATCTTGGCTACGGGCATCTCAAAAACCTCCTTCGGTTGGCAGCGGCTCCACGTACCGATAGTGGACCGCAGTCTCGATATCGGCAGTCACGTCGCTTCCTCTCACGCCGCGGCCGCCGCCGGGGAAGCCTTGATCGCCGCGATCAGTTCGGCGGTCGTCACGATCTCATGGGCATAGGTCGGCGCGTCGATGTTGACCGCCGCATGCATCGCCTCGGGCGAGCGGGCAGCGGTGGCATCGCGCACGTAGGTGACGTGATAACCAAGCTCCATGCCGATGCGGGCGGTGGCCTCCAGGCAGGTATTGGCGAGCAGACCCACGCAGATGATCTTTTCCTTGCCGTGCCGCTTCAGCAGTTGATCGAGGTCGGTATTGGGGAAGCCGCTCGAAGCCCAATGCTCCGTGCAGCAGAGATCGCCCGGCCGGAGCTTGAAATCATCGTGGAATTCGCCGCCCCACTGACCGCGGGCGAAGATCATGTTCTTCGCCGCCTGCAACTGATAGGGCGACGGATACTTCCAGTCCTTGTAGGTGTCGGGCTCCATGCGGTGATGCGGTACATGGATGATCTTGATCCCGGCCTCCCGCGCGGCGACGACGATCGCACGGAGATTGTCGAGCAGGTTCACCTGCTCGGCGACGTCCTTGACCGAAGGCCAAAGCTTGCCGTCTGGATGGAGGAAATCGTTGTAGAAATCGATGCAGAGAAGCGCCGTGATCTTGGGGTCGTAGGTGGTCGCCATGTCGAGTTCCTTCGCGAAAACGTGGCTTTGGAGACTTTCAAAAAAATAGATAATATATATAATCTATTCTAGCCAGTCACGATTGCTTGCGGGACGGCGGTTTCTTACGACCGAGGCCGGCGTAAAGTCGCGGATCTCGATCGAGTTCGGAAAGGAACAACGGACATGGGTCGCTCATCGCAGGAGCAGGCGCAGAAGAATCGGCAGAAGATCCTGAAGTGCGCGTCCCGCCTCTTCCGCGAGTTCGGTGTGGACAGCGTTTCGGTGGCCGAGGTCATGAACGCCGCTGACATGACGGTTGGCGGCTTCTACAAGCACTTCAAGTCCAAGGACGCCCTCGTCGAGCAAGTCTTCTCCCTGACCTTCGAGCAGTCATCCGCCGCCTGGCGGCAGGTCTGCGAACGCAAGTACGACGATCCGGGCGTCCGGTCGGCCGCCATCGTCGACTACTATCTGACGAAGGAAGGGGCCGATCAGGCTTGTCCGATGATCGCCTTCGCTCCTCACGTGACGGCCGAGGCCGCCGACGAGTCCTCGCGCGAGTCCTACAGGGACGGGACGGAGGCTCTGTACGCACAGTTTCTCGATCACTTGGCGAAGTCGCGCGGTACGAACGGCGCGTCGTCCGATCAGGAAGCCAAGGTTCTGTTCGCGGCCATGATCGGAGCGCGGCTTCTCTCTCAATCGGTGGGCGACACGGAATGGATCCGTTCGCTGAAGAGCGCCGTGAAGGCAGAGGCCGCCCAAGACGCAGCCTCGCTGGACTGATGGAACAAGCAGAACCTTCCTGATCCTGCAGGCGATACCGATGCGAAAATGCTATCCTCTACATCGAGGTACTCCGGACATCTATGATTTCGCCTGATTGCAGTGGCAACTTGCCACGTCGCCTTTGGGTCAAAAGCGCCGATTGGAAGGTCGACCAGTCACTTCCGATCTACCCCGATAAGCAGACGATTTCCGATCCCGCGCGGACTTCGCATTCGGGCCATGAACGGACAGCACGCTCGCAAAGGAAAAACGAAAAGGCCGCCAAAGAGCGGCCTCGTTTCAATTTATGTAAGTCTCTCGGAAAATCAGCTAGCGTTACGGCGGCGGCGGACGAGCCAATAAGCGCCATAGCCTAGTCCGATCACAAGTGCGGGAATCCCGGCGCCTAGAAGCGGGCAGGAGCACCGTGTGGCGGCCTTCGCCAAGAAGGCGCCCGCCGAGGATTGGGCACTCATGCGTTCGTTCAATGACGAAAGCCGCTTCACCGTGCATACCGCGGCGGAGATATTGTTTGCATTTCAGGACGGCGAGCAGGTCAGGTGAGCGCCCATAATCGCCATCTTGTGCCGATGCCGGCGCACAAGCCGCGTAGCGGGAAACCGCGGAAGCTGTCCTCGCTACGGACGCCACCGGCAATGCCAGCAGCGGCGGCGGCGTTGCCGTCGCGGGTGCCGTCGCTGATGGTGCGACCGGCCAACGCGGGGCCTTCGAACCTACGACAGGATTTGCCATCAGACGCCCTCGTAGACCAGCCTGGTGAACAAGGCCGGCGTAATGAGGAACCGGCCCCATTTCGCGTCGAACTGCTCGGTTGGCTTGGCTGCGATGGTCTCATCGAGCGAGCGGCCCGACCGCTTGAGCGTTGTGACCTTCTCCCTGATGGCGACGAGCATATCGCGATAGCCGATCAACTCGTCCTTGTTGCTCACGGCGCTGGCTTGGCCCGGCATGTTGTGGCCGGGAATGACGATGGTCTCGCCGCTGGTGGCGGCGATGTTCTGCTCGGTCGCCCGGATCATCCCGTCGATGTTGCCACCGGTCGAATAGTCGATGAACGGATAGAAGCCGTTCCAGTAAGTGTCTCCGCAATGGAGGATATCAGCCTCAGCGAAGCGAACCGAGATGTCGCTGTCCGTATGCGCGGGGCTATAGTGCTTCAGATCGAGGGTGGAGCGATTGAGGCTGAGGCGTTTTTCCGAAGCGAACACCTCGGTCGGCACCGCGGCCAAGGGCGGCGAAGGAAAATTGTAGTCCCAGTCCTCGACCCTCTGGGCAGTCAGCAAATGCTTATGCGTGTTCTCGTGAGCCAGAATGGCAGCGCCTTCTTCGTTTAGCCACTGATTGCCGTCCGTGTGATCGAAGTGCCAGTGGGTGTTGATCAGGTGTTTGATCGGATCGCGGCTAAGGCTGTTGACCGCCTCCAGAATCCGCGGCCGTGTCGGGGTAATGCCGGCATCGACGAACAGCTTGCCGTCTTCGCCGGTGAGGACCGCGATATTGCCTCCGGAGCCTTCGAGGACCGTCACGTTGCCACGCAGCTTGTGGACCTGGAGGGGCATCGTTGCGGCGGCGTCGCGGATCGTATCGACGATGTTGCGTGACTCGGCGTAGGCCTCGTCAGGCTTCAACCAGCCACGGTTGGTTGCGAAAGCGGCGGCGGCTACGGCACAGCATGTGCAGAAGCCGCGTCGTGACAGCGAGGTATGCAAGGACATCGGAGACTCCTTTGATAGATCGGATGGGCTTCCAAGGTGGCGGAATTGCATCGGCGTAGTTGGAACGAAGCTCGCCAATCACAAGACCAAAAATTCAGAATCCAGCATCCAATGCGTTGGATGACCGTGCGAATTTCGATTGAGGAGTTGTAGGGATTGTCTTCGATAGTGCGGGGTTCGGTTGAGAAGTTGTAGGGATTGTCTTCGACAGCTCGCGGCCCGCGCGCTACCGCACACTCGTCGAACGTGCTGAAGTTTCCGCTGCCTCGCCGGAGTCGGCTTCGGGTCATTCGCGTCGAATTCAACAGGCGCCGTCTACTTCTCGTCTTCCCCAATAACCGGACATTCTTGGTGTCCCTCGGCGCGTCTCAAACGGGCCATCACCGGACTCCTTCATCGCAGTAATTGTCCTCTTCGATTACGTTGCCGGGCGCCTGACGAGCAGTGCTGGAACGAGATCAGTCGTCGCCGACAGTTATTTTGCCCGCGCGTGCTGGTCGAACACCCTCAGCACGGCAAGTGTCATAGCCTCAACACCGGTTTCAATGGTCGGCTTCGGCACCGGCGCGAATAAGGGCGAGTTGGTTGCCCCGGCCATTGCAGGCGTCGCCCTCGCGGGCCGCGGCGACACGCTCCGGCTTATAGACGCCGGAAGAACATCGAGGGCACGCCAGCCCGCATCTCGGCAGCCAATTTAGCCGCGGTCTTCTCTTAAACCGGACGTAACAGCGGACATCGCTCTTCGTAACCCGCTGCCCCCTATGCCGCCACGGCAAAAAACCGGAAACCGGCTACCGCGAGGTTGTCGGGAGATACCTGAACCGGCTCGCTAACCGTCTCTGACTCTGCCAACAGAAGGCAGGTCGGACAGTTGAACAGATGCAGATTGGTTGCGGGGACAAATCTAACAAGCTCCGATCGACACCACTGCATCTCGCTGCCGCAGGTTGGGCAGGTTGGCGCTTCACGGTCTTCCAGCGAGTGCTTCAGTCTGTCCATCACAACCCTCCCCAGGTCGAGTGATGAAAGCCCCAAGCCCCAACGGGCAAAGCCTTGAGTCGCAGGTTTGACGCCTTATCTGCTACCTTGTTCACGACTTTTTCCAGGCGTCTTCTAGGCATCACTCGGACTGACCGTCGGTTGTTTGGGAGGGGAACCCACGGTCCGTGCAGCGAAAAGTGCGTAGCGCGGCGGTCATCAATTTCACAAAGGCAACACGACTCTTCTTGTTGGCGAATGCTACGGCCGCCGCTCGACGCCGTGCTTGCGCACGTGGCGGATGACTAGCCTTTACGAACAATTAACTTCTGGTCAGGGTTTTGGCTGTGTCGCATTAGGGTCGATTATGAAAAAGTCGAAAATGCTGCCAAGGCAAAATTCTCGCAAAAACTTGCCGGCGGCAGATTTCTTTCTGAGGACAGGTTCTTCATGCGAAGAAGAACGTCGTCGAAAGGTTCTGTTCAGGTCGATGCGGTCCACCGTGTCTGAAGGCGTCAAACGCATCAGCGGCCCTTAAAAATTTGGCCCCGACAGCGGCGAAGACTTTTTCAACAGAATCGGTCACAAGCGGACTTTGGCTGGCGCCAGCTCAGATCAGCCTTGGACGAATGCCAGACAAGCGCCGCCACTAAGGTGTTCGAGGGAGGCGAGGCAAGAAAAGCTGCGGGCCGAAGCGGAGAAAACATTGGCAGAGCGCAAGCGAGCCGCCGACGCTTTCTAAGCGAGGGCCGAACGGCTTGCGAGGCCCTCGTAGTGAAGGTCTCCGGCGTCACTGGGGAGGCCTTTTGCGAGGAAACGCTCCGCCCGGTCTGCTGTATACATTCACCCTTTTTGCTTTTCTTCTGCGCTTTTTCCATCGGAGCTTTTAGAGCGTTCTTCGAAGCGATCAGCGCCCTTAGCTAGATCGTGCCCCGTCTTGCTCTCGTTTTTCGCTTCTTCCTTAGCAGTCGCCTCGCGCAAGTCTTCAGCGGCCCGATCCCCCGCTTTTGATGATTTTCGTTCGTCTTCCATTTGATGCTCCTTCCCTGATAAAGACGCCTCACCAGGAATAGGTCTAGCCCGGCTCTAACAATTTCCAATCAGATCGCCTGGACATTGTTCCAATTCCGTTGAAGCTGCCTTCAGGAAGTGAATTGCCATCGGGATCCAGGAAATCAGCGGGCACCGGTCGTTTTGGGGTGCTAAACCGTCTCTGGAGAGCGCTAGTGCGCCTCCTGGCGCAAAGCTGACCTCAGTCGAGCCGCGCGGTCCATGTCCGCTTAACAGCGCAAAGCCGACATCGAAGCTTACAAACAGCATGTCCGCTAAGGGGTCAAAAGCGCCGTTTAGGAAGGCAGCCAGTCGCTTCCGTTTTGCCCAGATAAGCAGACCATTTCAGAACTCGCGCGGACTTCGCTTCAGGGCCAACAACCGACATATTCATCCACCTCCAAACCGCGTGATATTTGGCGTAGGCGGGTTCAGGTTTTTTACCGAAGCTAGGCCCGACGGCTTTGAGCGCCAGCACTGTTTATGGGCGGTAACAGTGGCTTGCCGCCATGTCTGGTCGGAATAGATGCCGGCGCCTCGGCGCATCATTGGTCGCGCGAGTTGCAGGCACTCGGCCACACCGTGCGGCTGATGCCGCCGGCTTACGGGCATTTGGGCGGACAACGGGCGTGAGACCGCCCTGGTGCCATAACTCAGAATGTTGATTTCGGGGCTGGACGAAGATGTTCGTATCGCTATTCCAGATACGGCGTCAGCACATCTTCGATCCATTTCATGAACGCGCGGACTCGGCGTGACAGATTGCTCCGATGTGCTACGACGAGGGACGCGGCGATCGCCCGGCGACGAAATTCGGGCATAATCTCCACAAGCGCTCCACTCTCTAAGTATTGGCCAATCCCCAAGAGTGGCGCTTGGATCAGGCCAAGGCCGGCGAGGGCAGCGGCGTCGTAGGTCTGCGCGCTGTTGACGTGTAGCGCACCTGGCAACTGAAGCGTCGCGTAGCTGTCGCCGTCCGGATATTCCCATCCATAGGGCCTTGCGCCCAGTATCGTCGAAAAATGAATGGTCCGATGCTCCTGACGCTGAAGATCTTCCAGCGATCGAGGGACGCCATAGCGCGCCAGATAGGCGGGACTGGCAACGTTGACCATGCGCAACAGGCCCAGTGGACGGGAAATCAGCGTCTCGTCCCCTATGGGTCCAAGCCGCAATACACAGTCGAACCCCTCTTGAACCAAATCGACTTGCCGATCCGTACTCGACACCTCCAGCTCCAACTTGGGGTGAGCCGCCATGAAGTCCGGCAGGGCCGGCACGATCGTCGTGCGCGCCACCTCGGTCGGAAGATCGACCCGCAAACGCCCGCGAAGCGCCACGCGATCGTCTGCAAACATCGAGTGTAGGTCATCGACTTCAGCAAGCAGATCGCGGGCACGGGCATGAAATACCCGTCCGTCTTCCGTCAGCTGCACGCTTCGCGTCGTCCGGTGCAGGAGCCTGGCACCGACATCTTCTTCCAGCTTCCGGACCGCCGTTGAGGCCCTAGCCTTCTGTATGCCCAGACTATCGGCCGCACGGGTAAAGCTCCCCATTTCCGCGACCGTTGCGAATATGAGCAGGGGTTCAAGATTCTGCATTTTCGTGCCTCGGAATTGTTCTCTCTAAGGAGGACAGTGCGTTCATTCTGCCAATATTTATCGTGCCGATTGGAAACAATAAATTCCGACGATGGAGATGCCTCCATCGGAGAATGACGAATGTCCCAAACCATGAATCTGCATCCGGCGCCTGAAGCGATGACCTTGCATCGCATCCTATGGGCCGGCCGAATAATGAGCGCGTTTGTCGTTGTCGCTCTGCTGGCAGATGGCACTATTCAGCTTTTCGCGCCGGCACAGATCGCGAGCATGCTGCAGGAAACCGGGTTCGCGATGGACCTGACCCGTGTCGTGGGTCCGATCATGCTCGCCTGCGCCATCCTTTACGCCATCCCAGCCACCGCCGTCCTCGGCGCGATCCTGGTGACGGGCTTTCTGGGCGGCGCCATCTGCGCCCATGTCCGCATCGGTGAGCTGGGATCGCCGCCGGAACTCATTTCCCTGCTTCTGGGTGCGATGACATGGGGCGGCCTCTATCTGCGCGATTCCCGGATCCCGGCCCTACTGCCGCTCATCCATTGAACAACAGGGGCAGTGCTCTGTCCCTCAAAATCGGAGAAAACGCATGTTTTTAGTAGTGGGAATCACGGGAAAAGTTGGCGGCGCAACGGCAAAACATCTGTTGGCGCGCGGCAAGGAGGTACGCGCGCTCGTCCGCAATCGCGAGAAGGCGTCAAGCTGGGCGAACCAGGGCGTCGAACTGATAGACGGCGATTGGAATGACTCGGCAGCTATCGAGTGGGCACTCAAAGGCGTCGAAGGCGCGTTTGTCATGTTGCCGGCTGTGTGGGCCCCGTCGCCCGATTACAAGGAAGCAAAGGGCGTGATTGCGAACTATGTCGAGGCGCTCACCAAGGCGGCACCGCCGCGGGTGGTAGCACTTTCGTCGATGGGCGCGAACAGAGCCAGCGGGCTGGGGATGATCACGGCGCTGTCGCTGCTGGAGCAAGGCTTTCGTGACTTGGCATCGCCAATCGCCTTTGTGCGTGCCGGCGGGTTCTTTGAAAACTTCCTTTACGGCCTGCAAGTCGCCCAGGGTGGCACGCTGCCCGTCTACTACAACCCGACAAACCGAAAATCGACCATGGCCGCAACGAATGACATCGGTGCGGAGGTCGCAGCCCTTTTGACCGGGCCAGCGTGGTCAGCGGAGCGCGTTGTCGAACTTGGTTCGATGGTCAGCGCGGATGAGGTCGCGGCTCAGTTGGGTGAAGTCCTGAATCTCGACGTGAAAGCCTTTGCAATCCCGCGTGCAGCATGGGCGGAGGCGTTCGAACAATTCGGCATCCCGAAGGGCCGCACCGGACCTGCCGAAGAAATGTTTGAGGCGGTGAACGCGGGTTGGATGGACCTCGGAGTCGAGGGTACGGAGCACGTAGCGGGTACGACGTCCGCACGTGACGTCTTCGCGGCGGCCCAGAAAGCCGTGACGGCGTGAACCGCGATGTCCACACCAATGAAGATCGAGATCGAACATGAAGGTTTTGGGTGCGACGGGCGGAGCCGGAGGCTGATCCGTCCGTGACGTCCTGGCGAAAGGCCATTCCATCGTTGTCCCGGAGAGTACATAGGCGAAGACGCTGCTGGCATCCCTCGCGCGGAGGCGGGGGTCAATAGCCAGTTTGCGCTGCGAAAATCTTGGGCCGTCGGGGTCCGCTTGGGGTCACTAACGGACCGCGAATCCGATCAACGACACGTCCGCTTCCTTACGAACATCCGACGTCTTGCGGATATGAGATGTTATGGAAGAACTCAGCCATTGGCTGACGAAGCTGCCGCCCATCCGGCGAAGACCCACTCGATGGCCAGCGCAAACGCACGTTCCTAAAGCATCAGTTCGCGAAGCTCCTCGTCGATCGCCTGCCAGGGTGCGTTGAGATCGACCGTGTAGATGGAGACCCTCCTACCCGCGATCTCATAGCGCTGTCGAATCTGGCGATCCACACGAGGATAGATAAGCACTCCGCTTGCTTGGACATGCCCTACCGGACGCGCATTCAAAAGATAGCTGCATATCTGGTACAGATTGTCGCTGTGAAACTTTTCGCTGCCAAAATAGGACCCTACGCTCCGCTGATAGAATTTGGCATCAATGATGCGATATTCGCCAGGACGGAACGCTGAAATGTCGGTCTGCATTCTCGGCAGCAACCGCAACTCCGGATCTGTCACGCTTGTTGCCTGCCAGGCGATGTTTTCGGCCTTAACCTTCCACTCAGAACATTCGCGCGCGATGAAGTTAAACAGAAACGACTGAAAAAGCAGCGCCATCTTCGCTTCATCTCGCGTGAAGTCTCGAAACTTCGTATCCCCAGTGCGTTCATCCACCAACAAAGATTCAAACACAAGCTTGCAGACATTCAGTAAAAATCGATAGAAGAGATTGTTAGAGGTCACGCGCACGCTTTCGAAATCTCTTGGAGAGAGTCGGAGAGGGCGTATGCCATGTAATAGTTGGGACGTGCGATAGACCCTATGCCGAAGCTTCGGATCCAACTCCTTTAGCTCGAGCAACGCGACCAGGGTTGATTTCAGGATCCGATTCGCTGGTGTGTCGACCGTCAGCTCATCGAAACGGCAATGAGCACGTCCTTGGAAGAACAACGAGCGGCGCAGGCTCTGCGATATGTCGATACGGCCGCGAATTCCGCCAAGCTCTTCGTCGCGAACATCGTAGCTCTGCTCCAAGCCGCGACGAGCCAGATGATGAATGCCATCACAAAGCACAAGAGCAAACAAGTCTGCCAGCTCCGTCGACGGCAAGGAACTGACGTTAATCAAGTTCCCCTGATCTAGTCTGTCCCACGCATAGCAGAGCAAATAGTACAGATTTGCGATCGGAATCGAGGAGCTCATAGCCTAAGCCTTGAGCAACTTCTTGCGCCACTCTTCGGCACGCGCACCCTCATACCAGTACTCTCGGAGCAGAGGAATGATTTCGAGATCAACTACTTCGTTGTAAGCATCTTCGACATCTCCGGTCATGGGGAGATCACAGAAGAAGCTATGCCCGACGACAAAACCCGGTCCCAGGTCCCGATCTTCGGCGATCACTTTGTTCAATTCACTGAAGCTCTGCTTGAGATGCGAGAAGAGATCGTCTGGCATGCCCCTAGACAACATGTGGGATCTGAACTGCTCAGTCTCAAAACCAGGCATGATTGTGAAGAAGTCAAACCGGCGGCGCAGAGCATAGTCGACCAGCGCCAAAGATCGGTCCGCGGTGTTCATGAGGCCGATGATATGAACGTTTCCCGGCACATGGAAGCGTGCATCATCGTCCGTCGAGTACGCCAATTCAACCGCATAGAGCTCTGTTCGCTTATCGCTTTCAATAAGCATCAAGAGCTCACCGAAGACCTTGCTTAGATTGGCCCGATTGATCTCATCGATCACAAAGACGTATGGCCGCGCCGGATCCGCGAGCGCTCGTCGACAGAACCGCATGAAGACGCCGTCCCGCCGTTCAAATCCACTCTTGCCATCGGGCCGATAGCCTTGGACAAAATCTTCATAAGCATACGACGCGTGAAACTGAACCATGCCGACGCGATCTGATTTTAGCGATTGAGTAGCGGCTTGCGCCAATCGGCTGGCCAAGAATGTTTTGCCTACCCCTGGCGGCCCTTGCAAAACAATGTTCTTTTTCAACTCCAACCGATGGAGTACTCGTTCAAAGAACTCCCGCTCAACGAAGATGTCCTTCAACAGCTCCGCTAACGATACCTCGTTGATAGGCCGCCCATTAACCGCCTCGACTGTAGAATTGAGCGTTCGCGCGTATCGATCGATAACAGCATCCAGGCGCTCAGTCAGTTTGTTCAGTTCCAGACCGTCGGGTATGACGAAGGCAGCATCTACGAAGGAGTCACCGTAGCGTTCTGCCTCCCTTCCATACTTCTCGCGCAGGAGAACCGCCACAGCGCTCAATTCAGAAGTGTGGTCCCAGCTCTTTTCTGGTGGATTGGTTTCGCTGACGCCCAGAGCAAGGATCAGGACCTTTGCTTCTCGGTAGTAAAGTAGGACCGGATAAATACCTTCGCTTACTTTCTGGCCAGGAGCCAAGAAGGCAACCCAAGGTACTCGAGAGAAAACTCCTTGGCCAAAGCTAACCTTGACCTGAAGGCTGCGATATTCTTTCGGATACTCACTTGTTCGCAAATCTTGGCCGGCATCCGCCTGAGCCAAGAACTTGGAGACGAGATCGCCGATCAAGTCCTTCGGAACGATCGAGAAGCCGAGTTTCCTGAGGATTCTGAATGAAGCTGTATCGTCTCCTCCAGGAAACTCGTTCCGGGGTAGCTCTTTTCCCGTCGCATGTTTGTAAGCCAGCGAAAAAATAAGCTTGGGTGGATATCGCTTTCCATCTTCCACGAGGTCATATTTGGACGACCTCGCATCAGACGGCACTCCACCTGTTTGGAGCTCGTGGATCGCTTCCCGCACATGATGTATGGCTATCGCCGAACTGTCGGCTTGCCAATCCTGCTGCCAGAGCTCCCGAAGTGGGCTTCTATAATAGTCCAATTCCTCCGTGCCATATTCTTGCTCGAGCCTAGCTCTTGTTTGGCGCAGCAGCCTATCAAGCTCTACTGCCGGCAGCTTGTTAGCCTCGGAGGCTGAAATGTCGGCGAAACGCTCAGCAATCGCTCTGCGATCGCCAGCAGAAAATACCCTCTCGAATTCGTCGGGAAACAGGAGATGAAGAATCATGTGTCGGAATTGCCGCGCTTTCGCATCCGGCACGGATTGTAGCCACTCTGCGAATTCCCACGGACTGTCCAGCAGCAGAGCTTGACGATCATCGCTCAGCTGTCGAAACGAAAGAAGAAAATTCAGGCAGAAAGTTAGCTCTCTTGGTCGGTGATTGCTGTACCCAGGGCCCGCGCTCCCAATGCCGGATAGAACATCATCGGCCAGCCATTCACTGGTGGCCGGGTATGGCGACTGTGACCACTCCCAGATGCTTCTGATATTCTCGCGCTTGCGCTCCGAAGAGATGTTGCTGGGACACAACAACAAAAGCCATAGTACTTCTGCTGCCAATTGCTTGACCAGACCGGTGCATCTGCTGAGCTGATCCTGAAGTTTTGCAGAGAAGGGCCGATCAGTTTCATCAGGATTTTGAGTAAAGACCTGATCAAAAACCTGGAGGTTCGCAGTTGACCAAACCTGGTCAGCAGTGAAAATCGAATTGCCCCGTCTTAAAGCGACATCACGCCAGTTCTTCGCGGCACTCAGCGATTTCGGAGCACCTGTTGGATAAAAGCGGCTCACTGCTCCCCCTGATTTTCTGTGCTTGGCGAATCAGGCTTTTAATCTAATCGAGAACGCTTTGCTGAAACACCGCCAGCGCGGCGTGTTGAGCATCGCTGCTATACACGAGCGAAATGCGGCCGCTCGCTTCCGTTCTTAATATCAACAGGGTTTCAGTTCATGGCCGCTGCCGAGAAAGAAATCCCGCAGACCGAATTGCAAGTGCGGAGGGGGTCCGAGGCGGGATATTCTCCGACAGCGAATACGGCTTGAGCCTACCGAAGTTTTCCGGTTGAGCAGGTATCAGTCCGTATTTCCGTCGGTTGAGCGACGGAGATTCAAACTGAGTCCCCAAAAAAAGGCTATGTTTCCCGCGAAATGCCGTACCGTACGAATTTGCGGCGTTCTAGGATTCGGAGAAAATCGCGTTCTCCAGCCGCATAGACGGCCCATTTTTGGGATGACCGGCATTCTCCAACGCAAAGAAATGCACGAAAACGGCCGACTTTTTGGGCCTGTCTCCGTTTCTAGGTACGAAATCACGGGGCGAAGTGGCGGTGGGAGGGCGATTCGAACTGTCGGTACGGTTCAGTGAAAGTAACACGAGCTAAATCGCTGAGGACGGTGCATCAACTCACCTCGTGTATGGCCGACCTCTCCGCCGTTAACCTTCGTTAACGAGACCTTTTTATAGGCCACATATTTCCGGCACACGTCTCGTCGCGCGCGAGGTGCCCCGGCCTGTCCATGCCCCCCGGGGGGTAATTTTCGCAAGTCCCGTCATCCGACCCGACGCGGCTACGGCACGCGACCACTCCCGTCGCATCAGCCATAGCCAGCGAGTCCAAGAGTGAAACGTGATCTTTATGCGGAAGTGTCGGCGCGGATCATTGCAGAGCTAGAAGCCGGCGCGGCGCCGTGGATTAAGCCATGGTCCGCAACGCCCGGCGCGAACACTCCATGCAACGCAGTGACCAATCGCCCCTATTCCGGCTGCAACGTCGTTCTGTTGTGGATGGCGCAAGCGGCGGGATATCGCACCCCACGCTTTCTAACATTCAAACAGGCGCTTGAGCTGGGCGGCCACGTGCGCAAGGGCGAGCGCGGCACCAAAGTGTATTTCGTGAAGCAGCTACAGATCCAGGAAGACGCTGAAGACGACAGTGCAACGCGGCTCGTCCCCATGATGCGGGAATACGCTGTTTTCAACATCGATCAATGCGACGGCCTTCCCGACAGCGTCAGGGCAGGCAAGCCGTCGCGCGTTCGCAATCCCGACCACCGCGATGACACAGCCGACGAATTCTTGCATTCAACTCGGGCTGACATCCGCGAGGGCCACGGTGAAGCGTACTACGTGCCAAGCCGAGATTTTATCTCCATGCCGGCATTCGAGGCCTTCAACGGAGCCGATCATTTCTACGGCACGGTGTTCCACGAACTTTCGCACTGGACGGCACACAAGAGCCGTCTTGACCGCGATTTGAAGAACCGCTTCGGCTCGCGCAATTACGCGGCGGAAGAACTGATTGCGGAGCTTGGCGCCGCGTTCCTGTGTGCAGAATTTGGCTTTGATGGTGATCTCCGGCACGCCGGCTACATCGCGACCTGGATCGACTTCCTGAAGGCCGACAAACGGGCCTTCTTCACCGCCTGCAGCCAGGCGTCACGGGCTACGGACTACCTGCGTGGCATGGCGTTGGCCGAGCCGGCGGACCTCGCTGCGTGAGGCGCTGCCATGTCTCGGCCCGAAAGCGCCCATGAGGCGTTCTTCGACACAAACCCGGTGACCGGCGCCCGCATTGAGATTTTCTACGCGGATCGATCGCTGGAAAGCTTCGGATGGCGCGGCGCGGGTTGGTACTGGTGCCAGCGGCGGCGCGGATTCGCGTCTAAAGGACCCGCGATCGGGCCGTTTCCAACGAGCTACTCAGCGTATCGTCACGCCGCGATTTCGGTGGCGGTAAGCGGCGAATGCTCTACTGCCCAGACGAGCCTGAAGGCGGATGCACCACGCAAGAAAGACGCCGCCATGCTTCCATATTGCTTCCACCGCGGTTGCGTATGGAAGCATCAGGCTTTCGAGGGTTGGAAAAGCCATTGTGTTCAAATGGTTGCTGGCGCGCCCGGAACGATTCGAACGTCCGACCCTCAGATTCGTAGTCTGATGCTCTATCCAGCTGAGCTACGGGCGCGTTTTCGCGTGAGGGGCAGAAAAGCCCGGGTGCATCCGAGGAGGCTCGGAGGCATCAGCGAAAGAGCGCTCTAGCTACAGGGTCCCGGTCCGGTTGGCAAGGGTCTGGGATGGGGGGTCTCCGGGTTGATTTGAGCGGAAAGTGCGCCCAAGGCAGTGAAAGTCCGGAGTTTACAGCTATTCCGGCATACGCCTCAGGCCCGTGCGCGCTCGGTGCGGACGATCTGGAGTTCCACCGGGCGGTCGGGGATGGCGATGCGGAAGGTGGCGCCGATGGTACCCTCGACGAGGTTGATCTCGCCGTCATGGGCACGGATCAGTTCGGCGGCGATCGCGAGGCCGAGCCCGCTGCCGCCGGGGCGGCCGGACGTCTGGAACGCCTCGAACAGGTGATCGCGGGTCTTCTGGGGAACGCCGGGCCCGGTGTCGGAGACCTCGATGATCGCGACCGTCCCCTCGCGGCGGCCGGTGATGCGGATCTGCTGGGCGCCGCCGTCGGTTGCCGGACGGCTCTCCAGCGCCTGCGCCGCGTTGCGCACGAGGTTGAGCAGCACGCGGAACAGCTGGTCCGGATCGGCGTCGATCGCGAGCCCGCGCTCGATGGCGCTGATCCAGGTGATCGAGGCGTCCGAGGCAAGCCCTGCCGATTCGCGCACCTCGACGACGACGGGCTCGACCAGGATCATGCGGCGGTCGGGAGCGGCCTCCTGGGCGCGGCCGTAGGACAATGTCGACTGGCAGAAGGCGATGGCGCGTTCGAGTGAGCGCAACAGTTTCGGCGCGAAGCGCTGCACCCTGGGATCAGGGACGCTTGCGAGCTGATCGGACAGAAGCTGCGAGGAGGCAAGCAGGTTGCGCAGATCGTGATTGATCTTGGAGACGGCGAGCCCCAGCGCCGCCAGCCGGCTCTTCTGATGCAGCATCGAAACCAGGTCGCGCTGCATGTCGGAAAGCTCGCGCTCGGCGACGCCGATCTCGTCGCCGCGTTGGCTCGGCACGATGATCCGCGCCGAACTTTCGGGGTTTTCGTGGAAACCGATCAGGCTCGCGGTCAGCCGCCGCATCGGGCGCACGAACAAATAATGCAGGGCGAGATAGACCAGGCCCGCGGTGAGCCCACCGATCAGCAGCGCGACGATCAAGACGTTGCGGGAGAAGCGGTACATCGCCTGCCGCAACGGCTTCTCGTCGATCACGACCTCGATGAACTGCGCCTGGCCCGGCGCCGGTCCGACCACGCGGATGGTCTGGTCGCCATGCTCCAGCATGATCTGGAACGCATCGACGATCGCCGACCACACCGACATCTCGCGCATGTCGACGTCATGGTCGATCGCAGCCGGCAGGTCGGCGCTGGCGAGCAGCCGCCGCTGCTGGCCCATCTTGATCGCCACCGCACGGGCGCCGATGCTGGTCAGGATCTGGCGCGCCAACGATTCCGGGACATAGCCGGACGGCGCGGCATCGAGCACCAGCGCCGCGGTGTTGGCCGCGGCCAGCCGGTCGTTCAGCCGGTTCATCCGGAAGTTGGCGATCGCGGGCACATAGATCAGCATCCCGGCGATCATCACCAGGGGGATCGTGAGCAGCAGAAGCTTTCCGGACAGGCCAAGCCGGTACACCGGCTGCGCCCGAGACTTCTCCGTCGTCGGCTGATCGTCGGTCACTGACACGATATAGGCCTTCTTTGGCGCATGTTCAGCATGCTGCCGTGCACCATCGCCGGTCAAATTACGGATCGCTAATGTAAGCCGGTTCCATGTGCCCCGGATGCAGCCGGCTAACGCTGGGCCACATAGACAACAACCCCACAGAATCAGGACTATTTCCGCGAATTACGACCTTTCGAAGAACCGCTTTTGCCGCGCTGGCCGACATTGACGAAAAGGAGGCGCTCCCGTATAAGCCGCGCAAATTGTCCGCGATGGCCCGGTTTTGCCGGGGGCGGCTCATTTGGGGCCGCGAATGGCCCATTCTGGGCCAGCCAGCATCATCGGACCTATCTCAATTCATCGGCAGATTGCCTGTTCAGCGGAGAACGACCCGTGAAGCGGACTTATCAACCCAGCAAACTGGTGCGCAAGCGCCGCCACGGCTTCCGCGCCCGTCTCGCCACGGCCGGTGGCCGCAAGGTCCTCGCTGCGCGCCGCGCGCGTGGCCGCAAGCGTCTGAGCGCCTGAGCCCGGGCGTCTTCCGGAGATTCTAAATGGATCGGCTAAGGCAGCGGGCGGACTTCGTCGCCGTTGCCAATGGCGCGCGGGCGAGCAGCCCGGCCTTTGTGCTGCAAGGCCGCGCCCGTGATGATGACGGCCCGATCCGCGTCGGCTTCACCGTCACCAAAAAGAACGGCACCGCTACCGAGCGCAACCGCATCCGGCGCAGGCTTCGCGCGCTGATACAGCGGCTCGACGTCATACCGATGCGGCCACATCATGATTATGTGTTAGTCGGCCGCCGGGATGCACTAACCCGCGACTTCGCGGCCATGCTCGACGACCTCCGCACAGCGCTCCGCCGCCTCGACCGGCAACCGGCCAAAAGCGGCCGCAGCCAGAATAATATAAAGAGCGGCGGCAACCGGAATTGAATGACGAGACCTTGAAGAGATGACCGACAACCGCAACACCATCATCGCCGTCATTCTGTCCGGCCTGGTGCTGATCGCCTGGCAATATTTCTACAACGTGCCACAGATGGAGAAGCAGCGCGCGCAGCAGCAGGCGCAGACTGAACTGCAGAAGCAGCAGACGCCGCCGGCGCAGCAGACAACCCCGGGCACCGCGCCGCAGCCGGGATCGGCGCCTTCGCCTTCGAGCGCGCAACCGGCCTCCGGCGCGCCGGTCGTCAGCCGCGAAGCCGCGATCGAGTCCAGCCCGCGCGTCAAGATCGACACGCCCACATTGTCCGGCAGCATCTCGCTGAAGGGCGCGCGTATCGACGATTTGTCGCTGGAGAAATTCCGCGACACCGTCGACCCGAAATCACCACCGATCGTGCTGTTCTCGCCGTCGCAGACCGCCGCGCCCTATTACGCGGAATTCGGCTGGGTGCCGGCGACCGGCGCCACGGTGCGGATGCCCGACGCGACCACGGTGTGGCAGCAGGAGGGTTCCGGCGCGCTGACGCCGACTAATCCGGTCACGCTGAAATACGATAATGGCGAAGGCCTGACCTTCCGCCGCACGATTGCGATCGATGACCGCTATCTCTTCACCATCAAGGATGACGTCACCAATGCCGGCAGCGCCCCGATCACGCTCTATCCCTACGCGCTGATCTCGCGCCACGGCACGCCGCAGGTTTCCGGCTATTACATCCTTCATGAAGGCCTGATCGGCTATCTCGGCGATCATGGCCTGCAGGAATTCGGCTACAAGAAGATCGACGACGCCAAGCGGGTGAACTTCAGCGCCACCGACGGCTGGCTCGGCATCACCGACAAATACTGGGCTTCCGCACTGCTGCCGGACACCTCCGCCAAGCTGCAGGCGAGCTTTTCCTCCGATCTGGTCAACAACAACAGAAGGTACCAGACCGATTATCTGCTGGAGCCGCAGACCGTCGCGGCCGGCGCCACGGTCACCGCCAATGCGCGGCTGTTCGCCGGCGCCAAGGAAGCCGGGGTCGTCGGCATCAACTTCCCGCTTGGGCCGGGCGGCTACAACCGGCAGCTCGGTCTCAATCATTTCGATCTGCTGATCGACTGGGGCTGGTTCTACTTCATCACCAAGCCGATGTTCCTGGCGCTCGACTGGTTCTATCGCCTGTTCGGCAATTTCGGCGTCTCGATCCTGCTGGTGACGGTGATCGTGAAGCTGTTGTTCTTCCCGCTCGCCAACAAGTCCTACGCCTCGATGGCGAAGATGAAGTCGATCCAGCCGCAGCTTGCCGCGCTGAAGGAGCGCTATCCGGACGACCGGGTGAAGCAGCAGCAGGAGATGATGGAGATCTACAAGAAGGAGAAGATCAACCCGATCGCGGGCTGTCTTCCCATCGCGCTGCAGATCCCGGTGTTCTTCTCGCTCTACAAGGTGCTGTTCGTCACCATCGAGATGCGGCACGCGCCGTTCTTCGGCTGGATCAAGGACCTGTCGGCGCCGGATCCGACCAACCTGTTCACCCTGTTCGGCCTGATCCCGTTCGACCCCACCACGATCCCGGTGTTCGGCCATTATCTCTGGCTCGGCATCTGGCCCATCATCATGGGCATCACGATGTGGTTCCAGATGAAGCTCAATCCGACGCCGCCGGATCCGACGCAGAAGATGATCTTCGACTGGATGCCCTTGATCTTCACGTTCATGCTGGCCGGCTTCCCGGCAGGCCTGGTGATCTACTGGGCCTGGAACAACCTGCTTTCGGTGGCGCAGCAGAGCTACATCATGCACCGGAACGGGGTGAAGGTGGAATTGTTCGACAATCTCAAGGCCACCTTCGCGAAGAAGGCGACGTAGCGCCGTCATTGCGAGCGCAGCGAAGCAATCTCCATGCCTCAGCAAGTGGCGCTATGGATTGCTTCGTCGCTTCGCTCCTCGCAATGACGAAATGAGATCTTTCCCACATGACCGCCGAAACCGATGCGGAGCTGATCGAAGCGGGGCGAAAACTGTTCGCCGGCGACTGGCACTTCATCTGGGCCGCGCCGTCGATCGAGACGCTGCCGCCTATGGCGGGGCTCGAGGTTGCCTTTGCCGGTCGCTCCAATGTCGGCAAGTCGAGCCTGATCAACGCGCTCACCGGCCGCAGCGCACTCGCGCGCACCTCGCACACACCCGGACGCACCCAGGAACTGATCTTCTTCGAAGGCCCTGAGAAAGCGGGCTTCCGTTTGGTCGACATGCCCGGCTATGGCTATGCCTCCGCACCCAAGGCAAAAGTCGCGTCCTGGACCGCGCTGATCCATAAATTCCTGCAGGGCCGCGCCACCCTGGCGCGGGTCTATGTTCTGATCGATGCCCGCCATGGCATCAAGGATGTCGATCTCGATGTCCTGAAGACGCTCGACAAATCGGCCGTCAGCTACCAGGTGGTGCTGACCAAGGCGGACCAGGTGAAAGCCTCCGAACTCGCCGCCCGCATCGAAGAGACCGCGGCCGCGCTGGCGAAACACCCCGCCGCCTTTCCGGATGTCTTGGCGACCTCCTCGCGCACCGGCACCGGCATGCCGGAATTGCGTGCCGCGATGGTGCGCCTGCTCGAAGAGCGCCGCGGATGAACAGCCTGCATCGAATCCTACTGGTCCTGGCCGGCATCATGGGCGCCTGTGGCGTGATGCTGGCGGCCGGATCCGCCCATCTCGCCGATGCGACGCGGCTTGCAGCCGCCTCGTCGATGCTGCTGTTTCATGCCAGTGCGGTGCTCGGGGCAATCGCCCTCGTCGGGCGCGGCTTGCTGAACCGCGCGATCGGGACTGTTTCAGCGATCGGCTTCGTCATCGCCGCGTCATTGTTCGCCGGCGATCTCTGCCTGCGCCAATATGCCGGTCACGGCCTGTTTCCAATGGCCGCGCCGACCGGCGGGACGCTGTTGATCGTGAGCTGGCTGGTGCTGGCGCTTGCGGCAGCATGGCCACATCGGACTTAACCCTTCTCCCCTTGTGGGAGAAGGTGGCGTGGACGCAGTCCACGCCGGATGAGGGGTCTCTATCCGCGGAGACAGACCCCTCACCCGGCTTCGATGCTTCCGCATCGAAGCCCCCTCTCCCACAAGGGGAGAGGGTGAACAGCGCTTTGCGCCTCGCGCGCCAATCAGATAGAACCGCGCCCGACGCCGCTTTCTGGGAATAGCGAGACCCGCTCCATGACCGACACGAAGATCAGCCCGCTCGACCAGGCCCGCATCCTGTCCGAGGCGCTGCCGCATATGCAAGAATATGACGAGGAAACTATCGTCATCAAATATGGCGGCCATGCCATGGGCGCGGAGGATACCGCCAAGGCGTTTGCGCGCGACATCGTGCTCCTGGAGCAGACCGCGATCAATCCGGTGGTCGTGCATGGCGGCGGGCCGCAGATCGCGACCATGCTCAAGCGCCTCGGCATCCAGTCCGAGTTCGCGGCGGGCCTGCGCATCACCGATGCGGCGACGATCGAGATCGTCGAAATGGTACTGGCCGGCTCCGTCAACAAGCAGCTCGTCGGCTATATTAACGAGGCCGGCGGCAAGGCGGTCGGCCTCTCCGGCAAGGACGGCAACATGGTGAAGGCGTCGAAGACGACGCGCACCATGATCGATCCGGGTTCCAACATCGAGAAGGCGATCGATCTCGGCTTCGTCGGCGAACCGGAGAAGGTCGACCTGACGCTGCTCAACCAGCTCATCGGCTATGAGCTGATCCCGGTGCTGGCGCCGCTGGCGACATCAAAGGACGGCCAGACGCTGAACATCAATGCCGACACCTTCGCCGGCGCTGTGGCCGGCGCCTTGAAGGCTAAGCGCCTGCTGCTGCTCACCGACGTGCCGGGCGTGCTCGACAAGTCCAAGAAGCTGATCCCGGAACTATCGGTAAAGGATGCGCGCAAATTGATCGCGGACGGCACCATTTCCGGCGGCATGATCCCGAAGGTCGAGACCTGCATCTACGCCCTGGAGCAGGGCGTCCAGGGCGTCGTCATCATCGACGGCAAGACGCAGCATGCGGTCCTGCTGGAGCTGTTCACCGATCAGGGGACAGGCACGCTGATCCATAAGTGACCAGGTCCTACTATTCACCGTCATGGCCGGGCTCGTCCCGGCCATCCACGTCTTTTCAGCAGCAACCGCGTGCGAAAGGCGTGGATGCCCGGGCCAAGCCCGGGCATGACGAGGCGAGGGTGAGGAGATCGCGCCGGTCCCTTCTAGCTCAAGTGCTGATGGCGGTGCCGGCCGCGGCGCTTTCGTTCTTGCTTTCCTCCGCGCCGGCGCGCGCCGACCTGAAACTCTGCAACCGCATGAGCTACGTGGTCGAGGCCGCGATCGGGATCGACGACAAATCGGCGACCGCGACGCGCGGCTGGTTCCGCATCGATCCCGCCGCCTGCCGCGTCGTGGTGCAGGGCGCGCTTACCGCCGACCGCGTGCTTCTGAATGCGCGCGCGCTCGGCGTCTACGGCGCCTCGCCAATCCCGCAAAACGGCACCGACACGCTCTGCGTCGCGCAGGACAATTTTGCCATCGCCGCCGCCCGCCAGTGCCGCAGCGGCCAGACGCCGGCGCAATTCACGCAGATAACGCCGACCCAGTCCGAGGACGGCAACCTCGTCGCCTATCTCGCCGAAGGCTCCGAATATGACGAGGAGCAGGCGCGGCTTGCCGGCATCCAGCGTTTGCTCGTGATCGCCGGCTATGATGCCGCGCCGATCGACGGCGTCGACGGGCCGAAGACGCAAGGAGCGCTGTCGGCATTCCTCAAGAGCCGCGGCCTCTCCAGCGACGTCGTGCAATCGCCGAATTTCTTCACCACCATGATCGATGCCGTGCAGAAGCCATCCGCGACCGGACTGACCTGGTGCAACGACACGCCGCACAAGATCATGGCGGCGGTGGCGACCGACGACGGCAAGGCCGTCACCAGCCGCGGCTGGTATCGGATCGATCCCGGCAAGTGCCTGCATCCCGACGTCACCGGCCAGCCGAAGCAGATCTTCTCCTTCGCCGAAGCCGTCGATGCCGAGAACCGCACCATCCGCTTGAAGGACAGGCCGCTAAACTGGGGCGGCGCGACGCAGCTCTGCACCCGCGAGAGCAAGTTCGAGATCGCCGAGCAGGGCGATTGCGCCACCCGCGGGCTGGCCGCAGTCGGCTTTGCGCCGGTCGACATGACCAGCGGTGGCAAGACGCTGCGCTTTGCGATGCCGTGATAACATCAGCCGTCGTCCCGGCGAAAGCCGGGGCCCATAACCATAGGGTTTAGTGATATGCGAAGCTGTAACTGCTTGCTCGCGCCACAACACTTCCCTGTGGTTATGGGTCCGCGCGCCCCGGGCGCAATTGCGCCCTAGGCGGGGACGACGCGTTGAGAGAGTGGTGAAAATGTCCCGCGCCTTCGACCATATCGACACCTGGGTGTTCGACCTCGACAACACGCTGTATCCGCATCACGTCAACCTGTGGCAGCAGGTCGATGCGCGGATCGGCGAGTTCGTCAGCAACTGGCTGGGCGTCACGGCGGAAGAAGCCCGCCGCATCCAGAAGGACTATTATCTCCGCTACGGCACCACGATGCGCGGCATGATGACCGAGCACGGCGTCCGCGCCGACGACTACCTCGCCTATGTCCACCAGATCGATCACTCGCCGCTGGAGCCGAACCCGGCGATGGGCGCCGCGATTGCAAGGCTGCCCGGCCGCAAGCTGATCCTGACCAACGGCTCGACCGACCATGTCGGCGCGGTGCTCGCGCGTCTCGGCATCGGCGCACATTTCGAGGCGGTGTTCGACATCATCGCCGCCGAGCTTGAGCCGAAACCGGCGCCGCAGACCTATCAGCGCTTCCTGGCGCTGCACGACGTCGATCCCGCCAACGCCGCGATGTTCGAGGACCTCGCGCGCAACCTGGTCGTGCCGCATCAGCTCGGCATGACCACGGTGCTGGTGGTGCCCGACGGGACGCAGGAAGTCGTGCGCGAGGACTGGGAGCTCGAGGGCCGCGACGCCGCTCATGTCGACCATGTCACGGACGATCTGACGGGGTTCTTGCAGAGGCTCACGTAGCTCTCCCCGTCGTCCCCGCCTAGGGCGCAATTGCGCCCAGGGCGCGGGGACCCATATGTGGACGGCCCCCGTGGCACAAGAGCTTTTGAGGTGATCGGATCGCTTGCATCCATATGTCCGGCCTGTTTGATGCGATCGGATGATCGCTGGCCAAGATGGGATGCGCGAGGCGAGCTCCAAACAACCTGGCGACCTGCTGGCGGCCAATGGGTCCCACGGAATGTCTCGCCTCGTTGATTGATCGATCGCTCC